>CAXMNC010000137.1:0-6348 GCA_964194625.1 Acidiferrobacterales bacterium | reverse complement strand
CTGGCCGAACCGGGCGAAGGCGAGGTCCGCCTGAAGGTGGAGGCCATCGGCCTCAACCGCGCCGATGTCATGTTCCGGCAGGGCCAGTACCTGCAAAACCCCAAACCCCCCTCACGACTCGGCTATGAAGCGGCCGGCACCATCGATGCGGTGGGGCCCGGAGTCAGCGGTGTCCAAAAGGGTGACAGGGTTAGTACGATCCCTTCTTTTTCCATGGGGGAGTATGGTGTCTACGGCGAAAGCGCCATCGTCCCGGTCTATGCTGTCGCCCGATACCCCAATAATCTATCGGCCGTCGAAGGCGCCGCGATCTGGATGCAGTACCTAACCGTCTTCGGCGCGCTTATTGAATTCGGTCAATTAAAAAAAGATGACTCTGTATTGATCACCGCGGCTTCCAGCAGCGTGGGGCTGGCCGCGATCCAGATCACAAAGGCGGCCGGGGCATTGGCCATCGCCACTACCCGCGGTGCCGGCAAGAAACAGTTCCTCCTCGCCGCCGGCGCGGATCATGTCATCGTAACGGACGAAGAAGACCTGGCAGAAACGGTGATGGCCATCACGTCCGGGAAAGGGGCTAGTATCATCTTTGATGCTGTCGCCGGGCCCTTACTGGCGACGCTCGCCGATGCCGCTGCTGCCGGTGCGACTATCTTCGAATACGGTGCGTTGTCCCCGGTGCCGACAATCTTTCCTCTGCTGCCAACACTTGCGAAGGGCTTAACAGTACGAGGTTATACTTTGTTCGAAATCACGAGGGATCCCGAGAAGCTTGCCCGCGGCAAGCAGTATGTCTACGACGGTCTCCAATCCGGTGCCCTGAAACCTATCATTGACCGCACCTTTCCGCTGGACGCTATTGCCGACGCCCACCGATACATGGAATCCAATGAACAGAAGGGCAAGATCGTGGTGACAGTCTGAAAAACTGCCGGCGGGCTGCGATCCGGATACGAAACAAGTAACTGATGCGCCTGGCCAACCCAGAAAACGTAACTGCAAGTTACGGAATCTATTTCAATGTAGCTGAAGGTCCATTAGGACGACGAAATAGAACCTAACTTATTGAACCTACTAAGAAAGCGCCGTGCGGGTCTAACCAGGAGAGAAAACATGCGTGCGTTCATAAAGTTCAACAAAGGCGTTATGGGCATGCCGTGGCCTTGGCAGCTATGGTTGATGCTATTGGTAGTGGCAAACCTCGTTGTACCGCTATTCTTCCTTAATCGCCTTGAGGCACAAGTGGTCGTGGGCGCGCTCTTGGCAAGCATGGTCCTAATGACGGTTGTGACTGCGGTCAGCGGTTTTACCCGGCTTCTTGGCCTCGGTCACATCCCCTGGATTCCATTGCTTTATTTCCTTTGGGCGCGAATCGATCAGATTCCAGCCGATGATTTCTTCGGTGTATGGATCCGGGGCCTAATGGTGCTGAACGCTGTATCATTGCTCATCGACGTCGTTGATGTGGGCCGCTACATCTCGGGTGAGCGGACCGAAACAGTCGACAACGTAAGGACAATAAAAGGAGGGAGCAATGAAACTCATTTCAGTCAATGTCTCTCTTCCCAAGGAAATCCCTCACAACGGGAAGATTGTTAAGACCAGTATCTTCAAGGAACCGGTATCCGGCCGGGTCATGGTGCGACGACTCAATGTCGATGGTGATGACCAGGCCGATCGACGCGTACACGGCGTGGGTTTCGAGATGGCGATCTACTTCTATTCCGTGGAGCACTACGCGTTTTGGCAAAAAGAGCTAGGCCGTGATCACTTTCCCTACGGTCAGTTTGGTGAAAACTTTACGGTCGAGGGACTGAGCGAGGACACAGTTCAGGTCGGCGATATCTTTCGTGTTGGCGGGACGCTGCTTCAGGTCACACAGCCACGCATACCTTGCTACAAGCTGGCGATGCGTATGGAGCAGGGCCCGGACTTTCCGGCGCGTTTCCAGGAGACCGGTCGTATGGGTTTTTATTGCCGCGTGCTCGAGGAGGGTGAGGTCGGAGCCGGGGATGCGATTGAGCTCGTCGAGCGTGACGATAACTCTGTCACCATCGCTGAATTCATAAAGGTCTATCTCCATGAATCCCACGAGCCTGAAAGCCTTAGACGTGTGCTTGAATCTCGGGATTTGGGTGCAGCATGGCGCATGTATCTTGAGAAAATGCTGAAGAAGGCAGAGCCGGTCATGGGACCACGCGGCTGGGAGGGGTTCCGTGCCTTCTTGGTCGATCGCAAGGTGCCCGAGAGCGAGACCATCACCTCGTTCTATCTGAAACCACAGGACAGCGAGCCGCTATCACCTTATATGCCTGGTCAGTTCCTGACGTTTCAACTGAGCATTCCGGAACACCCGAAACCAGTGATGCGCACATATTCGCTGTCTGATAGCCCGAATCATTCGGATTACTACCGCGTAACTATCAAACGGATACCAGCCCCCGACGACCCACCTGGCCTGCCGCCGGGACTGTCGTCTAACTATTTTCATGATTATCTACAGCCGGGCGCCAGACTGTGTGTAAAGGCGCCCCGCGGCAAGTTCTATCTCGATCCCGTCGATGATACGCCAGTTGTCTTGTTGAGTGGTGGGGTCGGGCTTACGCCCATGATGAGCATGCTTCATGCCATCGTAGAGTCCGGTAGCACACGGCCAGTCTGGTTCGTGCATGGCACCCGCCATGGCGGTGAGCACGCCCTGGGCGCGCATGTCCGTCGTCTGGCGGCGGAGAACGCTAATGTGAATGCTCATATTAGCTACAGCGAGCCGCGGCCAGATGATGTGCAAGGCCGCGACTATGATAATCCTGGCCGCGTAAGCGTGGATTTGTTAAAGCAACTGCTTCCACCTGCTGCTTACGATTTTTATATGTGTGGCCCGACGCCATTCATGAAGTCACTATACAAAGGTCTGCAAGAGTGGGGCGTCGCCGAGAGTCGCATCAACTATGAGTTCTTTGGACCCGCGTCGGCACTTAAGGAGGATGCCGAGGCCACTCACAAGCCGATAGCGGTGTCGGACGATGTCGTACAGCCAGAAGTATCTTTCGCGAAAGCAGGGTTGACAGCTAAGTGGGACCCATCGTTAGAGACAATCTTGGATCTCGCCGAGGCGCAAGGCCTACGCCCCGATTTCAGCTGCCGAACCGGCATCTGTCATACTTGTATGTCCGAGCTTATCGATGGTGAGGTCGAATACGTCACCGAGCCCCTGGATATGCCTGACCCCGGCTGCGTGTTGATCTGTTGCTCGAAGCCCAAGACAAACGTGGTGGTTAATATATGACCGCTTATAGAGAAGAAGTGCGACCGATTGGGTATCAAACGTGCATGAACACCGCATTGCTATGGTGCGCCTTCGTTTTTCTACTCGCCGGCTGTACCGCAAAACTATACAACCCTGATCTTGGCGGACTGTATAACGAGCTCATCCAGTCCGAGGATCCGTATCGAAATCCCGTCGTCGTCGTCCCCGGCACGCTTGGTTCAAAGCTAAAGGATAGTGATTCGGGCGAGACGGTCTGGGGCGCTTTTGGGCCGGGTAGTGTTAGTCCGAAGAATCCCCAGGGCGCCCGCCTCATCGCACTGCCCATGCGCGAGGGCGCTACGTTGGCCGAGCTTCGCGATGATGTAAGGCCAAACGGTGTATTGGACCAGGTTAGGATCAATATCGCCGGCCTGCAGGTTCGGCTCAAGGCCTACTTCTACATGCTTAGTACTTTGGGCGCTGCTTATCGAGACGAAGAGCTCGGCGAATCGGGTGCGATCAACTACGGCAAGGGACACTATACGTGCTTTCAGTTCGACTACGACTGGCGCCGGGACATCGTCGAGAGTGCCAGACGTCTGCATACGTATATTCTAGAAAAACGTGCATATGTCCAGGCGGAAACAGAAAAGCGCCACGGTATAAAGGACCTCGACGTAAAGTTCGATCTGGTTGCCCACTCCATGGGCGGACTGGTCGCCCGCTATTATTTGCGATACGGGACGGCAGACTTGCCGGCCGATGGTTCGCTGCCACCGGTGACCTGGGCCGGTGCACGGTATGTGGAAAATCTCGTTATGGTTGGCACCCCGAACGCCGGTGCGGTCGATGCGCTAATCGACTTGATCGAGGGTAGAAAAGTGGCACCGTTTTTAGCGAGGTATGAGGCGGCACTGCTCGGTACCATGCCGTCGGCGTATCAACTGCTCCCGCGTGGTCGACATGGGGCACTGGTCGATACGGCGGAGCCACAAAAGCGAATCGAAGATATTTATGATCCTCGGTTATGGGTGCGTATGGGCTGGGGGTTGGCGGATCGGGATCAAGACGTGGTGTTACAAAAGCTGCTTCCCGACGTCAAAGACACGGCGCAGCGCCGTCGGATCGCATTGGATCACCAACGCAAGACACTGCAACGAGCCAAACAGTTCGCCGCCGCCATGGACGTGCCAGCGGCGCCACCCGCGGGCCTCGCGTTATTTCTCATCGCCGGCGATGCGGTACCTACGGAGGCAGTGGTGGCCGTCGATCAAGATAGCGGGGCGATAAAGTTAATCAAACGAGCACCCGGTGACGGTACCGTATTGCGCAGTAGCGCGTTAATGGATGAACGCATCGGCACCGGTCGGCTCGGCCGTCTGGAATCGCCTATCGACTGGGCCAGCGTGCAGTTCCTTTTCAGGGATCATATTGGCCTTACGAAGGATCCGACCTTTACCGACAACCTTTTGTATTTTCTTTTTGAAAGGCCGAAGAGAACGTAGTTAGTATTGTTAGGTTAGGCAGTTGCGGCCTCGCTCTGTTTGGGACCGCAATGAGTGATACCCATTTCGTCGATAGTTTCGCGAATTGCGGTTAGCGCCGCGCGCATCTCTTTTTCACCAAGATCTCCGATGCAACCGATACGAAAGCTATCGGCTACAGTGAGTTTACCCGGATAGATGACAAACCCACGTTGGTTCAATCGATCATAAAAGTCTTTGAAATCAAACTTCGGGTCGGCTGGCATGCGAAAGGTCAGGATGATCGGTGCTTGCAACTCATCCGGTAGGAGGCTCACGAAACCCATCTCGCGCATACCGTGCATTAGGATTTCGCAGTTACGACGATAGCGAGCGCCCCGACCGCTGACACCACCCTCTTGCTCGTGTTCATCGAGCGCTTGATGGAAGGCGACGATGACGTGGGTGGGTGGCGTGAAGCGCCACTGGGCATTCGCTTCCATGGCTCTCCATTGATCGTAAAGATCGAGGCTCAAAGAGGGCGAATTTCCCTCGCAACCCTCCAGCGTGGCCTTGCGGATAATAGCAAAACCCATGCCGGGCACACCCTGCAAACACTTATTAGAAGAAGCGGTCAGGGCGGCGAACGGGACTGTGCGCGCATCGAGTGGGATGGCACCAAACGCGCTCATGGCATCGATAATGAGCTCGCGCCCATGCTTTGCGGTTACGGTTGCAATCTCTTCAACTGGATTAAGGATGCCCGATGTCGTTTCGCAATGGACGATGGCAACGTATGTGATACTTTCGTCTTTAGCGAGTGCCTGGTCGACGGCGCCGGGATCATTAGGAACGTCTTCGCTGGTTTCAAGGATGGTGTGAGCGCGACCAGTGTACTCGCACATCCTGACGATGCGGCGGCCGTAGGCACCATTCACCAAAACCAATAGCTTGCCATCAGCTGGCACCAAGGTTCCAATCGTGGCCTCTACGACGAAGGTACCGCTGCCCTGTAGCGGCACGCATACGTGGGTGTCTTCGGCGCCGGCCAGTGCGATCAGGCGCTCGCGCAGGCGACGGTTGGTGGCAATGAACTCACGGTCGCGAGACCCCCAGTCATGGAGCATAGCCGCCTTAACGCTGGCCGACGTCGTCAGCGGGCCCGGGGTGAGAAGATATGGGTCTCTGGGTTTTTCCGGCATTGGCTGCGCTCGGTGTGGCAAAAGCGCGCGTACTATCACCGGTTTGCTACTCATAAGTCAAATCACTATGATAAATATTCAAAATAGATAAAATCTATACTATGAGTGTGCGAACCGCATTGTTGTCTATGCTGACGTAATACGGAATGCTATCTGACCTTGAGTCTTTCAACCTGATGTGCGTCCGGTTCATGTTTTGTTACGAGCGAACGTGTAGAGGTCCGGGATGGTAAAACGCAACGTACGCCGTAAAAGCCGGGGGCTGGAAAACGTCGCAGAGCTGATCGAAGAGGGGTTTCGGTGTTACGAGCGGGGCAATAAGCTGGGAGCCGAGAAAAAACTCCGTGCCGCGTGTGCAATCAGACCGCCGGTGCCACAGGCGCACTATAACCTCGGGTATTTTTACAACCTGGAGGGGCGTTGGGATGAAGCCGAG
>CAXMNC010000136.1:0-5730 GCA_964194625.1 Acidiferrobacterales bacterium | reverse complement strand
TCACGGGTTATCTTCATTTCGGCTGCGATATTTTCCGCCGTTTCACCGAGACTGACGATGGGATACATCTCGTCCATTTTTGGATTGTTATAGCGCCAACCTACCGTCGTGTCGTGCATGACCGGTACCGTGGTGGTAGGTACACGCTGAGGCTTGGGCACACTCCAAGGGGCACGACTCATGCACTCGACCCCACTGCCAATGTACACATCGCCCTCGCCAGCCAAAATGGACTTGGCCGCCTGATTGACGGCTTCCAGCGCGGACGAACAATTGCGATTCACGGTGACACCGGGTACCGACGCCGGAAACCCAGCCAATAAAACTGCCATCCGTGCCACATCGCGGTTATCTTCCCCCGCCTGATTACCACATCCGGCGTAGACATCGTCCAAAAGACCGGGGTCGACGCCGGTACGTTCCATGAGTGCTTTATACGTAAGCGCCAACAAGTCATCGGGCCGCACATCGGCCAGCGCCCCACCATGTTTGCCTATCGGGGTGCGAATACCATCGATGATTACAACTTCTCTCACGGTCAGTTCTCGGCGGAGGGCATGCGATTCACATGCCCTAAACAATGGGTTACAAAATCATATGCTGCGGGAATTGACAGGCAAGTATAATTAGGGGATGAAGTGATCACAAGACACGCCAACTGCGTGCGAAAACCAGAGGCGCTATGATCACGACATCCGAACTTCATATTCGTCCCTATGAAGATAGTGACTACGACCAGGTAGTCGCACTTTGGGGTGATTGCGGTTTGCTGCGGCCTTGGAACGACCCAGCCAAAGACATTGGGCTATGTCGCAGGACGGCAAGCAGTGAACTGTGGGTGGGTGTATTCGGGGAAAACGAAAGCACTACAATGCTGGTTGCTACCATTATGACGGGCAGCGATGGCCACCGCGGGTGGCTGTATTACCTAGCGGTCGATCAAAAGTTCCAGCGCAACGGCTTCGCGCGCACCATGGTCCGCTATGCCGAGGATTGGTTGGCCGGTCAGGGTATCCGTAAAGTCGAATTGATGATTCGCGACGACAATAACCCGGTTCGAACCTTCTACGAAAGGGTTGGTTACGAAACAGAACCGCGAATTGTGATGTCACGTTGGCTAAAAGATCATGACACATAGCGAGCCAGCCGCTGTGCCGCACGACCAACTGCGAGTGGTCACCACTTACTTGGAAATGAAGCAGCCCCCCGCTCGCTCGCCGGCGAAACCGCCGATTGAAGGACTCAGCATAAGGCGAGCCGAGCGCCCAACCGTGTCGTTCTATCGATACTTATATAATAGTGTCGGTGCGCCCTGGCTATGGACCGAGCGCCAAGCGATGGCGGATGACGAACTGAAAGCCATTATCCAGCACCCCGATGTAGAGATCTATGTGCTTTACGTTGAAGATGTACTTGCCGGTTATGTGGAACTTGACCGACGAATCGAGGGCCAAATCGAAGTTGCTTATTTTGGACTCATGCCAGAATTCATCGGCCGCGGTTTGGGTCCTTATCTGCTCGATTGGACGGTAACAACTGCATGGCATAAGGAACCGAATCGGGTCTGGGTGAATACTTGTAACTTGGACCACCCAAAGGCATATAGCGTATACGAGCGTATCGGCTTCGTTTCATATAAACAGGAGACGACGCTAATCGATGACCCCCGACTTGGCGGCAACCAATGATGACACAACCGCTAGATATCATTGCATTGTCTGATGCTATCGGGGCCGAAATCCGTGATATAGATCTCGCCCACATCGACGATGCTACATTCACAGCTATCCACGACGTGTGGATACGCTTTCAGGTACTGCGTTTCCAGAATCAGAAACTCACTGATGCCGAGTTAGTTGCCTTTAGCCGCCGGTTTGGAGAGCTAGACATCGCGCCACCGAATGAAAACGGAAAACGAGACGTCGAGGGTTTTCCTGAGATATTGGTGATATCCAATGTGGTGGAGGATGGGGTGGAAATCGGTAGTCTCGGCAGTGGCGAAGCGGCATGGCACACCGACATGTCCTATATTCCGACGCCACCGATCGGCAGTGTATTGTATGCCTGGGAGGTACCCCGTCGTGGCGGTAGTACCGGCTTTCTGAACATGTACCGTGCGTTGGAGACAATACCGCACTCACTACGGCGAAAGATCGAAGGTCGTTACATCAAGCATGATGCCACCACCAACAGCGCTGGCTATTTGCGCGCCGGTACGGAGAATAGCGATGATGTGCGCACGAGTCCTGGCACCGCACACCCCATAATCATAACCCACCCCGAGACCGGCAGAGATGCGTTATATCTGGGACGTCGGCATCGCGCTTATGTCGTCGACATGGATGTGGATGCGTCAGAGGCATTGTTGGGTGAGCTATGGTCACACACTAACCAGAAGGAATTTACTTGGCACCAAGAATGGAGCGTGGGTGACCTAGTCATGTGGGACAACCGTTGTACCATGCACCGGCGCAATGCATTTGATTCAAAGGACCGACGGATTATGCACCGCACACAGATAAAGGGCTGCGCATTAATCGCGGACGATAGGAAGAGTAAGACACGTCGGTCCACCGCCTCCCTTTAGCGAAATCTCTTTGCCTTGGAACTCGTGTACTTTCACACCCTCGCGTTCAAGCGCCGCTCTTGTACGCGGATTACCCGCGAGCACCACACAACAGCGCGGGGCTATTGTTAAGACATTACAACCCAGGCTTTCAAATTCCTCGGTTGGTACTTCGACAAGCCGGATATTCCTTGCGAGTAGCGCTTCTCTAAATGGCACGGGTAGTAGCGGTGAATAGACAAGCGCCAAGTCGCCATCCAAGGGGCTAAAAATGGACATAAGATGAAACACATCTTGTGGGCCCTTCCAATGTGGCAGCGGCACCACAAGCATCTCGATATCCTCGCCTAAAAACCGCACATACTGGCGAATGCCTTCGGCATTAGTTCGGTACCCGTGTCCAACCGCCACTGTTTGTGCGTCGAGCCAGACGACGTCGCCACCCTCCAGTCGGCCGTCACCATTGATAGATCCCTTGATGGCTATACCCAGCGACCCAAAGGCCTCGGCCGCGACCATCGGTTCTGCCGCGCGCGCGGGCTTGCCCATGTTGGCAATAACCATGCCGCCCGGCGCCACCACAGAAGCATCGCGCACATATATTGCATCAAGGCCAAGGCGGTCATCGGTAGGCAGGAACTCGACGGTGATGCCGAAACCTTCAATCAGGCTGGTGAAGCGCTGATACTCGGCACAAGCGGACGCAAAATCGGGTGGGCCGAGATAGTTGAGCGCCTGCCACCGATCTGCGATTGTCGCCTCGTCAACAAAGGCGTGCTCAGCATGACGTAGCAGTATGCGTTTAATACGGCCCACTTCATCGGAGACGTGCGGCAGCAAGGTCGCACTCCCGTTATATCAGTTTTTCTTGTCGGCGCTTTTTGATGTTTTCAACGTTATGGCGCGCGCCCGGGAGATGTGGGTTAACCTCCAATGCCTGTTCAAATGCCTGCAATGCTGCCGCATCATTGTCCAGGCGCGTATAAATCAACCCCAACCCAGACCAGGCACCGAAATGGCGTGGTTCAAGCGCGAGGGTACGCTTGATATCCGCGACCGAGCCAACATAGTCGTCCATAAGGAACAACAATGTAGCGCGCTTATTCCATCCTTCCGCATAGGTGGGTGCGATCTTGACCACTTTGTTGAATGTAATAAGCGCCTGATCATAACGCTGTAAGCGCATATCGCGAATGCCTTTATCCATGAGCGTGGCGGCATTCTCGTTGTCTACTTCGCGCCAAATGATCCATATCTGGCGAGTAATCTGTTCTCCTACCCCCGGATTCTCGGTTTCATGCAATAGCCCAAACAACGTGTCGAGACGCTCGTTGGTCTGATCGGCAACCACCGACGCAGACACCAATACCATCAGTAACAGACTAGCTGCAAAACGATACATGCGCTGAGTATGAGCGCTTACCGCGCTCGCGCCAAGCATCAGCGGTTGTCGCACCTGGCCTGCGTGTGGCAGCATTCCGGCTGCCACACTATTATCTCTATTCCCGCGCCAAGAAATGTAGCTTCACATATGGTTCACGCTAGCTCTACCTCAACCACCCAGGCGCTCTCGACCGGGTGGCGCGAATTTGCACTGCTCTTTCTGCTCGCCGCGATCTGGAGTTCGTCGTTTATGTTCATCAAGGTGGGGGTGGAAACCATTCCACCTATGACGCTTTCGGCCGGACGATTGGTGCTGGCGGCGATCATGTTGACCGTGTTTGCCGTGTACGGGCGAGACTCCATACCAATGACCCTTAAGATCTGGGGTGTATGCCTGTTCATTGGTCTTTTCGGTAACGCCCTGCCCTATACCCTAATTAGCTGGGGTGAGCTGCGTATTGAGAGCGGTCTAGCGGCTATTCTGATGGGGATCGTGCCAATCACTACTGCTGTACTGGCCCATTTGTTCGCCCACGACGAACCCTTAACGGTCAGACGTTTAATAGGCATATTCGTCGGCTTGGCTGGTATCATATCCCTAGTAGGGTGGCAATCGCTTACAGGGCTGCACACCGACGTCCCCTATGAGTTAGCGGTGCTGCTTGGTGCGCTCTGCTACGCCGTGACCAATATCTTCGTAAGGCGCCACGTGTATATACCGGGACGTGTGTTAGCCGCAGGTTCAACCTTGGCCGGCGCGTTGATCATGTTGCCTATGGCACTGGCCTATGAACGCCCCTGGAGTTTGTCGCCGTCGCTTGAGTCGCTCGGTGCCATGATTATGCTTGGTCTACTTCCCACCGCCGTGGCGGCGCTGATATATCTTCGTCTAATCAAGGCGACGGGGGCCACGTTTGTCTCACAGGTCAACTATCTGGTCCCGGCATTGGGCGTAGCATGGGGCATGGCACTATTGGCCGAGCGGCCGAGCTGGCGCGCGCTTGCCGCCTTGACACTAATCTTGATAGGTATTGCATTGGTAAACACACGTCGTCGAACGAAACAACAATGAGGCTAGGATGAAAACAATCGATTTGCGTAGCGATACGGTGACCAGGCCCACTCAGGCGATGCGAGCCGCGATGGCAGACGCGGCAGTCGGTGATGACGTGTTCGGCGATGATCCCACTGTCAATGAACTACAAGCGCGGTCAGCCGAAAGGCTAGGTACCGAAGCGGCACTATTCGTGCCAAGCGGCACCCAGTGCAACCTAGTGGCGTTGCTCAGCCACTGTGAGCGCGGTGACGAATATATTGTCGGCCAACAAGCACATACTTATATACGTGAAGGGGGCGGCGCCGCGGTCTTGGGCAGCATACAACCCCAACCTATCGAGTTTGAGGCTGATGGGACATTGGATTTGGAAAGCGTTGCCAATGCCATCAAGCCCGATGACAACCATTTCGCCCGCACGCGGTTGTTTTGCCTAGAAAATACACAGGATGGCAAAGTGTTGCCGCTGGAATACATTGAACAGGCGTCGGCGTTCGCCAAGCGACACGGGCTCGCTCTACATCTCGACGGCGCACGCGTATTCAACGCCGCGGTCAAGCTAAATATCCCGGTGCGCGAGATAGCACAGCATTTCGATAGCATTGCTTTCTGTTTGTCGAAAGGACTCGGTGCTCCCGTGGGGTCTGTACTTTGTGGTACCGAGGTATTAATAAAGCGAGCCCACCGATGGCGTAAGGTACTGGGTGGTGGTATGCGTCAAGCCGGT
>CAXMNC010000135.1:0-34263 GCA_964194625.1 Acidiferrobacterales bacterium | reverse complement strand
TCCTTTGAGCGTGTTGTTAACGTGCCGACACGCGGAGTCGGCAACCGATCACTCGAGGCGGTACGCGCGCTTGCTCGCGCTGACGATGTTTCGCTATGGGAAGCAGCAAAAAAATTGGTTGCGACGCGCCAGCTACCAGCGCGTAATATCAACGCGATCGCGTCGTTCTTAACACTCATCGACCGACTCGCCGAAGATACAGATGGTTTTGAACTCGGGGAACTGATCGAGCATGTACTGCAGCACAGCGGCCTGTTGGATCACTATCGCAAGGAAAAGGGTGAACGGGCTGAATCACGGGTGGAGAATCTCGAGGAGCTTGTGTCGGCCGCGCGTCATTTCGATTACGAAGATGCCGACGATATGGACCCCCTGTCTGCATTCTTAGCCCACGCCGCTTTGGAGGCTGGCGAAGGCCAGGCCAACGAGTGGGAAGACTGTGTCCAATTGATGAGCCTGCACTCGGCCAAGGGGTTGGAGTTCCCAATCGTATTCCTGACCGGCCTCGAGGAGGGCCTGTTTCCACACCAACGCTCGCTCGAAGAAACTGGACGGCTCGAAGAGGAACGTCGGCTTTGCTATGTGGGCATGACCCGCGCCATGCAACGGCTTTACTTGACCTATGCCGAAGTACGACGGCTGCATGGGTCGGAGCACTACACGAGCCCGTCACGCTTTCTTGGCGAGGTGCCGCCGGAACTGATCGACGAGGTCCGCGCCCAGCCGCAGTTGGGACGTTCCTGGCGGACGGCGGGGTCGGTCCCGGTTGTCCCGGTTGGGGCGCCGGAGGCAGTCGGCATGAAATTGGGCCAGCGGGTTCGACATCAAAAGTTTGGTGAAGGCGTTGTAATGAGCTATGAGGGCCAAGGTGTGCACGCGCGGGTGCAAGTCAATTTCCAGGCAGCGGGTAGCAAATGGTTGGTCTTGGCATATGCCAATCTGCAGCAGATTTAGCCGCCCCATTACTTTAATTTCCCCACATTTTTTGACTCAAATACCGCCGATAGGCTATATATATTGAGATAAGGTATATCTGTCAGATGGTTATGACAGTATCGGGTGCACTCGACTGCTTTGGAGGCCCATCGCGTGAAGGCCAATACTGGGGTGATCTCTGCCGCAAGGGCGATGCTCGCGATCGTCGCGGTCACCTTCGTGGCGGCGTTGGTGATCTTCTGCCTGGCCGGTCGTCTGAGCGGGGCAGAGCTGCCACTGACGGCATGCCTGATTAGCGCGGTTGTGCTTTCTCTCCTCATCGCGCCGCCGATCTATTGGTTGGTGGCGGCGCCGATTAAACGTGAATACGACATGCGGCAATATGCCGAGCGCCGCGCGGATGAACTCGGCAAGCAGGCCATCACCGACTCTCTTACCAGCACGCGCAATCGCCGTGGTGTTACGATCAGCGTGCTCGAAGCCATGGCGCATGCGGAACGCTACGGGCATCCATTGTCCGTGGCCATGGTCGATGTCGACTACTTTAAGGAAGTGAATGATACCCACGGTCACAAGGCGGGTGATCGTGTATTACAGGGTGTCGCTGCCATCCTAACCGAGGCGTTACGTCTACCAGACAAAATCGGTCGCTACGGTGGTGAAGAGTTCTTGCTGGTGATGCCCGAAACTGGGCTTGAGGAAACGTCTACGCTTACCGAGCGCATCCGTCAGCAAGTCAGTGAGGCCGAATTCGACATCGGTGACCGAAAGGTCAAGCTGACGATAAGTATCGGTGCTGTACTATTCCAGAAGGGTGAGGACCTAGAGCAGCTCGTATCACGCGCCGATCGTGCGCTCTACCGAGCCAAGGAATCAGGGCGCAATTCGGTAGTTGCTGGTTGAAGCCGCTGGCTTGATCACTCAAGCATTGCTTCTACCACCGCGCTCCATCCCAATCCCAAGTTGGTACGGTTGTAGCCACCACCGCCCATAGCGATAATCTTGCCCTGGCAGAATTCATCAGCGATAGCGCATAGACGTTTAGCGGCATAACCATGGGCGGCCGGTGTGAACTGCATGTGCGTGATGGGGTCACCCTTGATGCTATCGGCACCGGCCTGTAATAAGATGATTTCCGGTTTGGCGGCACGCACGAATTCCTCGAGTTGTGGCCACACCCGATGGAACGCTTCATCATCGGCTCCCGGCATCATTGGGATGTTCAGCTTGGTATCTTTGGCTGCACCCTTGCCGGTTTCATGCGCGAAGCCGGTCCCAGGGTAAAGAAAGCGTCCGTCTTCATGAATATCGGCGAAGATGAGATCGGAATCTTCCTCAAAGGCATAGAACACCCCATCACCATGATGGGCGTCGATATCTACGTAAGCCACCCGCTTTAGCCCATATTGGCCACGTAGCGCTTCGATCAACACCCCGGGGTCGTTGAACACACAAAATCCTGCCGCCGAATCCCTACGCGCATGATGTAACCCTGCGATGGGTACGAAAATGCGTGGACTGTCACCTGACATGATGTGAACCAGGCTATTCAAGCCGGAACCAACAACGTAGGAAGTCGCTTCGAATACGCCTTTGAAGGCCGGTGTGTCGCCGTAGTCCAAATAGCCGCTACCGTTGATAGACTGTTGTTTTACTCGATCGACATATTCCCGGGTGTGAAATTGAAGGATCTCTTCTTCCGAGCAACTGGCAGGGGTGGCAACGCGAGCACGCTTATCGAGTCCTTGTTTAACGGCTTCACGCCAAAACGCGTCCATGCGATCCGGACCAAATGGATGGCCCTCACCAAAACCGTAGCGGGCAAGATTTTCGCCGATGTATACCTGCATAACCATAGCCGTGATTATATCGACAAATGCTATCGTTTAAACGCGACAAATCTTGACATTACCGGTCATGCCGTTAGGGCGTGAGCTAGGAGCTTGTCATAAAAGGGGCGATGATGCTCCAAGTAGTCACGCAGTTGTGGCGCATGTGTTGCTGCAACATCGAATCGTTGGTGCGTTTCCGCTTCCTGCTCGGTGTCTGGCGGGAGGATGGTGTTACTCGACGTCGCTTTACCGTGCCAACCCAAAACCCTATCCCAGCCCCCGGGCACCTCCTGATTGCTCCAGGAAAAGGCCCGCGTGCAAAACGCAAGGTCAATCAGTTTCCAGAGCGCCGAAATGATAGGCACTGGGTTTGCGCGCACAGCCTCGGCGTCGATCACTACTGGCCGTTGTCCGATCGTTGACCTTAACCATTCGAAGTGATGCCACTGCGCCTCTAGCCCTATTTCTTCAAGCGTGACCCCGGGATCGAGTTTGTAGTAGGACAAGATCGATTTCATCGGGTCGCGTATAAGAAAACAGTTCGTTAACCGTTCGGCGAAGCTGGTATCTTCGAAAATCTGCGGTATCACGTAGTAGCTCATGTCTTTTAAGAACACAGCTTGTCGCCCTGCCTTCTCCAACAGATGTTCACGAATAGACTCATAGGTAGTGGGCCACGTAGGATCGACATCGAAATGAGGCATCTCGCGTATGCGACGTTCCACGTAGTAAAAATACATAAAGGGTTCGTGAAGGCAGTCAAGATCGCCTCGCGCTCGCATGACCCGCTCGATGACGGTAGACATCGAGCGGGGATGTGACCACAGGGCGATGATGGCGTTCATTTCGACCTCCCAGCAATCAACCAACACTACCAGGTAGCCTTAGCGGGCGCGAGCCCGGCAAGAAGGTGTATTGTAGATTACGGTTGTTAGGCTCGGATCAAGGCATAATAGGGATCACAGTAATGGAGTGGGCACAAAACGAGGTTTCCGAGTCGATTCGATGAGCAAAAAGGATGCAACAAAAAAAAAGAAACTACTGATGCTGGTTGATGGTTCGTCCTATCTGTACCGTGCCTACCATGCGATGCCACAGTTCACGAATTCGCGTGGCGATCCTACCGGCGCCGTGTATGGCACCACCAACATGTTGCGCAAACTGCTTGCCGACTATGACCCTGCCTATGTGGCGGTGGTATTCGATGCCAAGGGCAAGACCTTTCGCGACGAATTATTTCCAGAGTACAAGGCCAACCGACCGCCCATGCCCGACGAGCTCAGGGCACAGGTCAAGCCTATTCACGACATTGTTCGTGCTATGGGGTTGCCACTATTGATCGTAGAAGGCGTCGAGGCCGATGATGTTATTGGCACCGTGGCGGCACAGGCGCCCGATGCTGGACTCGATACATTAATCTCCACCGGCGACAAGGATATGGCGCAGTTAGTCAACGAGCATGTGACCCTAATTAATACGATGAACGATGCTCGATTAGATAGTGCGGGCGTAAAGCAGAAGTTCGGCGTACCCCCCGAACGCATCATCGATTATCTCGCCCTTATCGGCGATACGGTGGATAACATCCCCGGTGTTCCCAAGGTTGGTCCCAAGACTGCCGCCAAGTGGTTGCAAGAATATGGCTCGCTCGATGAGATTATCGCTAATGCTAATGCTGTCGGTGGCAAAATTGGAGAGCACCTGCGGGCATCGCTCGAGCAACTTCCATTGTCGCGAAGGCTCACTACCATAAAGTGTGATGTAGCGCTCGATCACAAACCCATCGACCTTAAGCGGCAACCTCAAGCTGAAACAGAACTAAGAAAGATCTTCGCCGAGTTAGAGTTCAAGAATTGGTTGGCGGAACTAGGCGGGGCAGAACAGCCACAGACCGCCACCAAGGCGGCTGGCCAATATGACACGGTATTAGATGAAGGTAGTCTAGATGCGTGGATCAAACGACTAAAAGCGAGCAAGCTATTTGCTATCGACACCGAGACTACGGGTCTCGATGCCATGACCGCCGAAATTGTAGGTATTTCTTTTACCGACACGGTGGGTAGCGGTGCCTATGTACCATTGGGTCACGTCTATCCCGGCGCCCCCCAGCAACTAGATCGCGAGCTTGTGTTAAACAAACTGAAACCACTGCTCGAGGACCCTCGCCAGATTAAGGTCGGCCAGAATCCCAAGTACGACATGATCATATTTGCCCACTACGGTATCGACCTTGCAGGCGTTGATTACGACACCATGCTCGAGTCGTATGTGCTTAACAGCACTGCCTCGCGCCACGATATGGATAGTCTCGCCTTGAAATACCTTGGCTATAAAACACTAAAATATGAGGATGTTGCCGGCAAGGGTAAAGGTCAAATCAATTTCAGCGAGGTTGGTATCGAGCAGGCCGCGCCCTACGCGGCCGAAGATGCCGATGTAACGTTACGACTACACGAATCGCTATGGCCGAAGCTGCAGCAGATATTGCCGCTTGAAAAACTCTTCCAAAAGATTGAGATGCCGCTGGTATCGATTTTAGCAACTATGCAGCGCACCGGCGTAAAGATCGATGCCGACATGTTGCGGCGTCAAAGCGGTGAGCTCGGGCAGCGTATATTAGAGTTCGAACAAGAAGCCCACGATGTCGCTGGACAGCCCTTTAATTTGGATTCGCCAAAACAGATCCAGGAAATCCTTTACCAAAAGCTCGGTATACCTGTGCTAAAAAAGACGCCCAAGGGCCAACCATCGACGGCCGAAGATGTGCTGCAAGAGTTGGCTGAAGACTACCCCCTGCCCAGAGTTATTCTCGAACATCGCAGCATGAGCAAGCTGAGATCCACTTACACGGACAAGTTGCCGGAGATGATCAATGCCGACACCGGCCGGGTTCACACTAGCTATCATCAGGCGGTGGCCGCGACCGGTCGTCTATCCTCTAGCGATCCTAACTTGCAAAACATTCCTGTGCGCACGGCTGAAGGGCGGCGCATCCGCCAGGCATTCATTTGTGATAAGGGCTTTACCATGCTATCGGCTGACTATTCTCAGATCGAGCTACGCATTATGGCGCACCTCTCCGGCGATGCCGGTTTGCAACAGGCCTTCGCCCAAGGCACCGATGTGCATCGCACCACTGCCGCCGAGGTTTTCAACGTTGAGCTCGATTCTGTTACCGATGAGCAGCGACGTAATGCTAAGGCGATCAACTTCGGTCTGATCTACGGTATGTCCGCGTTCGGATTGGGACGTCAACTAAAGATCGATCGTACGACCGCGCAGGAGTACGTCAATCTTTACTTCACGCGCTACCCGGACGTCAAAGACTTTATGGATCGAACGCGGGCGCAAGCGCGTGAACAGGGTTTCGTCGAAACGGTATTCGGTCGACGGCTCTACGCACAAGACATCAATGCCAGTAACCACGTGCGCCGACAATATGCGGAGCGCGCTGCCATTAATGCGCCCATGCAGGGTACGGCCGCCGACTTGATCAAATTGGCAATGCTCGCGGTGCATGATTGGATCAACAGCAGCGCCGCCAATGTCAAAATGGTCATGCAAGTCCACGACGAGCTCGTGTTCGAGGTGCCACAAGCGGACATCGACACTGCCACGGACAACATCCGCCGTTGCATGAGTGGGGTCGCGACGTTATCGGTGCCGCTCGTGGTCGATATCGGGGTGGGCCGCAACTGGGACGAGGCGCATTGAGAATCTTATAATAATCAGTAGCTTCTAGAGAAAACTGAACTTTCTACTTTCACCCGGGTCTATTAAGACGGACGATCTGCGGGTCGTCCTACCCGCTCCTCCTCCCTGAGCGGGTAACTCCTGGAATGTCTCCTTAGATCGTTTCCAGGAATCGTTACGCCCCGGGTTTTCTCCCCTTGTCTCCGGGGCGCTTTTTTTGGCCACTGTTCAAACCGAGCCAACCTACTATCAATGCTCGCACCTGTTCGACGCCCTGGCGTTTAGTTGACGAGAACAATTGTACCGACACATGCGGGCCGAATTGTTGCAATGCTGCTTCAATCTCTTGCAACGCCGCCGCCGCGCGTCCGCGTGAAAGCTTGTCGCATTTGGTTAGCAGTACGTGCACAGGCATCGCCGTTTGTTGGCACCATTGTAGGAATTGCGAATCATCCGCGCGCAAGGGATGGCGCACATCCATAACGAACACGAGACCACGCAATGACTGACGTTCCTCTAGGTAGCGATTGAGCAGACGCTGCCATCGTCGTTTAATCGTATCGGGAACGCGTGCATAACCGAACCCAGGCAGATCTACGATGCGATGTTGGTCATCCAACACAAACGTGTTTATTTCTTGGGTTCGCCCTGGGGTCTTACTCGTGCGGGCGAGTCGCTTGTGCCCGCTGATGGTATTGATGGCGCTCGATTTACCCGCATTGGAACGTCCCGCGAACGCGACCTCTGAACCTTGATCAGAGGGTAGCTGCGACATCGAGGCTGCGCCCTTGCCGAAACGCACATTGACGAGCGGATTCTTCACTGGCTTATAACTGGAAATTGACCGGGGGCTGGGCTGTTGGTATATAACGTCGTCGCTAAGGATTTATACGCCCGCGGTTGATGCCAGACTTTCGATCGTCGGCAGGCGTCTTGGTTTCGCAATCCGTACTATCTGTACATGAGTGGTATTTTACCGCGTATCGGGGTAATGACCCGGGCAACTGGAGAGAAAAACATGGCGAAGAGATCGTTGACCATGACGGTGGTTTTTTGGCTGTTAGTAGCGGTGGGGGGCGTGCACGCGGCCGGTGATGCCGAGGCCGGCAAGGCCAAGTCGGCGGTTTGCATGGCTTGCCATGGCGCCGATGGTAACAGTATCAATCCCGAGTGGCCCAGTCTCGCGGGCCAGGTGCCGGAGTACCTCGTCAAGCAACTCCAGGACTTCAAATCGGGCGCCCGCAAGAATGCACTCATGGTGGGTATGGTGGCGCCGCTGTCAGAGCAGGATATGGAAGATTTGGCTGCGTATTACGCCAGTCAGACCCTGAAAGTAAGTGCCCCGGCTGATAGGGAGAGGGCGCAGGAAGGTCAGCGACTGTACCGCGGCGGTAATGCCAAGACGCTGGTGTCGGCCTGCATGAGTTGCCATGGGCCCTCAGGACAGGGGATTCCGCCGCGTTTCCCAAGAGTATCTGGCCAGCACGCGGTATACAGCGAAAGCCAGTTGCTGGCGTTTAAGGCAGGCAAGCGTAGCAACGACAACGAGACCATGACCCGGATCGCCTTTCGCATGTCAGAGAGCGAGATCAAGGCGGTGGCGCATTACATGTCGGGCCTGAAATGATGCTGGATCTGCGGGCCATGGTCCGCGACGCCTAAGACCACTCATCCCCTAAAGTTATCCCCAGGGTGCCGCTTGTCGGCTGCCCCTGATCGTCGTGCTGTCCCTCAACGTCTATATTTTGACCCTCGGTTGATGCCCCACCCTCGATAAGTAGTTCATATATTTCCAATGCTTATGGCGTTTTTGCAAGGATGGCACGGGAATTGCCTTTACCTTGGGTGAGAGAAGTAAAGCAGCGTCAGATTAGCGACGCGTTTTGGAAGAGGAAATATCAATGCTTAGTCACATCGTCAATTTGGTAAGTGGATACGAAACCGACAACGGTAACCGGCCGAATCTGGTGTACATGAATGAGACCCATTACACCTATCTGCGCCAGGAGTTGCCAGGGGTGCGCGACCACAACGATGTTGTCGCCATACTTGGTATTGATATTGCCTTGAGCGAAGTGGCCGTCCGTCCGCATGTTGCCACCGTGCGGTATACAGAAGAAAACATTCTGGTCAGCTGAGACGAATTCTATTGTTAGATTAGCGTGTGGGGCGCACGCAAGGGCCGGGCAAGATCCCGGCCCATTTTTTATTTGGCGTTTGCCAACGCCTTAGCCGCAGCCGCGATTGTCGTTGCCGTCGTCTCGTCGGTGTGGGCGGCAGACAAAAATCCCACTTCAAACGCCGATGGGGCCAGATACACGCCCTCCGCCAGCATGCCGTGGAAAAAGCGCTTAAAGCGCTCCGCATCGCAGGCCATCACCTCATCGAATCGCGTGATCAGTGGCTTGTCAGTGAAAAAGACACCAAACATGCCGCCCACTGATTGTGTCGTCAAAGCAACCCCAGCCGCATTCGCGGCTGCCCGCAGCCCGTCCGTCAGCACTGTTGTTTTGGCGCTTAGCCGCTCGTAGAAGCCGGGGGCACAGACCTCCTTAAGGGTGGCCAAGCCGGCAGCCATAGCGATGGGGTTGCCGGACAGCGTGCCTGCTTGATACACCGGACCGTCGGGGGCGATGTGATCCATAATCTCCGCACGCCCACCAAAGGCCCCGACCGGCAGACCACCACCCACGACTTTGCCAAGCGTGGTCAGGTCAGGGGTGACGCCGAACAAGCTCTGGGCCCCGTTTAGGGCTACCCGGAAACCGGTCATGACTTCATCGAAGATCAATAGGCTACCGCTTTCGTCGCAGAGCTCACGCAGCGCTTGTAAGAAGCCATCCACCGGCGGTACGCAGTTCATATTGCCCGCTACTGGTTCCACGATGACGCAGGCGATCTTGTCACCGATGTCCGCAAACACACGCTGTGCTTGGTCGGGATCGTTGTACTCCAGGATTACCGTGTGGCTGATGAAATCGGCGGGTACGCCCGGCGAAGTCGGCACCCCTAGGGTTAGGGCGCCGGAGCCGGCCTTTACTAGCAGTGAGTCGGAGTGGCCATGGTAGCAACCCTCGAATTTAACGATGGTGTCGCGACCGGTGACACCGCGTGCCAGTCGTATAGCGCTCATGGTGGCCTCGGTGCCAGAATTTACCATCCGCACTTTCTCGATCGATGACACGAGACTGCAGATCAGATCGGCCAGTTCGACTTCGAGCCGAGTCGGTGCCCCGAAACCTAGCCCGCGCTCGGCGTATTTCTTGACTGCCTCGATCACGTTTGGATGGGCGTGCCCCAAAATCATTGGCCCCCACGAGCCGACGTAGTCGATGTACTTCTTTCCATCTTCATCCCAAAGATAAGGGCCCAGCCCACGACTGAAAAACACGGGTTCACCACCCACCGCCCTAAACGCGCGCACCGGAGAATTCACTCCGCCGGGGATATGTTGGCAGGCCTTCTTAAATAATGAGCTCGAAATATTGGTCATCGTTTCTTCCTGTGAGCATGAGGACTACGTCCTGTGAGCATGAGGACTACGGCCGACTGAAAAGCAGAGCATAGCAATAGGCCGCCTGACGAATATCGGCCTGCTTGAACACGCCTTGTATAACGGCCAGGCTATCGGCGCCGGCGTTGATTAAGGCGGCACCATTTTCAGGTGTGATTCCGCCAATCGCAACCACAGGTATATTGAGCTGCTGTTTGGCGGTTCGTAGCAGTTCAGGCAGTGCTCGTACCGCCTTGGGTTTGGTCGTCGAGCTATAGAAGCTGCCAAACGCGACGTAGTTGGCCCCCTCGGTCTCCGCCGCCAGGGCCAGCTCGAGCTGGTTGTAGCACGATATGCCGATAATCGCCTGCGACCCTAGGCGTCTTCGGGTCTTGGTCAATGACGGGTCGGTACGGCCCAGGTGGACGCCGGCAGCACCGACATCCGCCGCCAGCTCGGGATCATCGTTGATGATTAGTGGCACGCGGTGGTTTTCGCATAGACGCGCAAGCGCTGTTGCTTGCCGCAGGCGCGATTCGCGATCTCCCACCTTGTCGCGGTATTGAATGACATGGGCACCGCCGGCGATGGCCAGCGCCACGCTATCGATCAAGCGCGCGGCATCGATCAAGCTGGTATCTGCAATGGCGTACAAACCGGCCAGTGTGGCGCTAGTCGTCATGGAAGCGGCTATTTTCGCGAGCCCAATAGAGGCGATCGGGCAGAAATTGGCCCATGCCAGGACGGTAACCCTGCTTGAGGCTCTGCCAGGTGTAGTCAAGCGCCTTGGCGACCGTGCTGACGGTATCCAATCCATGCGCGAGACCGGCAGCGCAGGCGGCGGCGACCGTACAGCCGGACCCGTGGTAGTTGTGGTCCAGTCGTTCATACTCGAAGGTTTCGAGCAGTCGCATGTGGCCATACAGGCGGTTAATCACGTTTGATGTGACATCGTGGGTGCCTGTAATGAGGACATATTCGCAGCCCAGTGACATCAATGCCTGTGCGCACGCAGCCGCTGTATCGGCGTCGGGGGCGAGGTTTCGGGCCTCCAAGGTGTTCGGGGTCGCCAGAGTAGCGCGTGGGAGTAAGACTGTGCGCATTGTATCGTCTAGCGAATCCTCCACTAGGGGATTACCGCCCCCGGCGGCCTGCACCGGATCCACCACTAGCGGGATGCGCGGATAGTCATCGAGGATGCTAGCGACCGCACTCAAGATCGTTTTGTTGCCAAGCATGCCGGTTTTGGCGGCGGCTACCGGCATGTCTTCCAACACCGCACGTGCTTGTGCGATGACGAGTTCGGTTTCTACCGACGCGAAACGCTTAACGCCCACTGTGTCTTGAGCGGTGACTGCGGTAATCACCGGTGCCGCATGACAACCCATGCTAACGATGGCCTCGATATCAGCTTGCACGCCAGCCCCACCAGTGGGGTCACTGCCAGCAAACACCAAGACTACGGGCGGGTTATGGGTGCTCACTAGTCTCTAAGGGCGCCCCGTACGCAGTCTTTGAGCGCTTCGATTAGGAGAGGGTTATCGTTCAAGGCAGGTACGACATGATAATGCGCGACCCCTTGTTGTTTGGCTAGCTCCGCGTACTGAATGCCGAGTTCGTACAGCGTTTCAACATGGTCCGATACAAACGCAATGGGATATACGAGTATCTGTTCTGTACCGGCCTGCGCCTTTGCCTTTATGACATCTTCGGTATAAGGCTTTAGCCACGCTAGTGGCCCGACACGACTCTGAAAGCATAGGCTGGTATTGGGCCAATCGAGCGTATCTGTTATGGCCTCATAGGTAGCCACAATATGCTGGGCATAGGGATCGCCACCGTCAACGATTTTCTGTGGTAACCCGTGTGCCGAGAACAACAGTTCGATCTTAGACGGATCCGGATCGGGCAGTTTTTTGGCCTCATTCTGAATCGCTTCGATAATCGCTCGCTGGTAAGTGTCCGACTCATACCAGTGTTCGATGTAAACAGTTTCCGGCCGGTAGTGTTGTCTCGTGCACTGGCGCATGAACTCATTGTAGGAACTACCACTCGTGGTCGAGGAATACTGAGGGTACAGCGGCAACAACACCAACTGGGTATAAGATTTTTGTTTCAGTTCGGTGACCACCTCTTTGGTAAGTGGGTGCCAGTAGCGCATGCACACATAGACGTCATATGCGCCTTCCTCCGCCAATGCCAATTGCAAGGCGATGGCCTGGGCGCGTGTGTTTTCTAGCAGGGGCGATTTGCCGCCGATCGCCGCGTAGCCCTTACGCGCCTCCGGCGCACGACGCCTAGAAATCATATACGCGAACAATTTTTGGGTGACGAAACCTAACGGGAACTTGAAGATATCGGGATCGGCAAACAGATTAAAAAGAAACGGTCGCACCGAACCCAAGGAATCGGGCCCCCCGAGATTAAATAGGACGACAGCAGTTCGTTCGCTCATTCAGTCACGAGCATTAGTGATGACAACACTAGCTCTAGAGATTCTACCTTCCGCACAGACCTATTTCACGGATGTAGTGAAAAATGCGACAATCTTTGGCAAGCAAGACCCAGGTACAGAGTTTTTGATGGAAAGCAATGTATCACCCGATGTTATGAAGACTTATATGTGTGTTGTGTGCGGCTTCGTCTATGACGAAGAGCAAGGCCTACCCGATCAGAACATTGCGCCCGGTACACGCTGGGAGGATATTCCCGACACCTGGACCTGCCCAGACTGTGGCGCTAGCAAGGAGGAGTTTGAGCTCATAGAGATTTGAGTCACAGTATCCCAGTAGTCAGAAGCGTCCCATCAGATTGACCCCTATCACATGCGTTCGGCTCGAGTACTCCCCCTCGAATACACTGGTATCACTAGGGGAGCAAGATCATCCTGTTTGCTTTCACTAAGATCTCGTCGCTTTCCGCGTATGAATTGATAAGCGAAGCCCAGACGCAGGCCATTCTTTAGTGCGAAACTGCCGCCTAATCCCAACCGTATCTTCCTAAGCATGTTGACATTGGGCGAAACATCGATGTCCGCAGTCGGGCTTGGATCATAACCTAACCCCGCGTGTAACGTCAGGCGCGGACTGTAATGCCACTTTAATCCCCACCTAACCGATAGCGTGTCGTCGTTGTCGAAGGTGTTGCGACCAGCATTAGCAACGGTCCCATTTGACTGTATGATTGTAAGCTCGTCGACATAAGACCAGCCGATCCAGTCTAAGTCGAACTCCCACCACAGATTCGGTCGCAGTGGCACCGCAATCCCGGCCTGCAATCGATCAGGCAAGCGAAAATCCACTTTCGCATCGCCGGCCACCAAGGTGGTGGCGGCCGGATGGATATCCTTCAGCGATCCTTCGACTTTTGTATTTGTTCGCGTCGTGTAGGCAGCCGCAATGATGAACTTGTCACTTTTGTATCGCATACCGAGCTGTGCACCGACTGTCGTACCAGTACCTTCGGCGGTGGACGGTTCGAAGAAGGCCGATCGTTTTGGTGCGACGTTGGTGTTCGCCCGCAAGTTCAGGCATGGGGCGAGACGATAGCCTCGGCCATCGCCGGCGTGATTTTCGCTTACCGCACCCATCCTAACCTCGAACCACTTGATTCCCGCTCAGAGCCATCTCCTCGCGAGAACGCCTTATAGTCTGTGTTAGTCTAGTTGTTCGCGCTTTTTGTTAGGTCCTGACAATCCATACCGCTCCAATTTGTAGTGCAGCGTATTTGGCCGCAGCCCGAGCAGTCGCGCCGTTTTCGACTTATTACCATCACAGCGTTCGAGAGTTTGCACGATCAGACGCGCCTCAAACTCAGATACGTGCTCATCCAAGGATTTGTTTGTGACCTCGTAATCGAGATCTGCCGCCTCGGGGGGACGTTCTTGCTTCGATTGCAGTCGTCGGAAGACCGAGGCCTTTAACGCGCTTACGCTAGCTGGAAACTCCTCGGCCATGAGTTCGTCGACTTCGGTTTGGCGTAAATAATTTTCACTACCTGTTTGTAGATTGAATTGCAGCGTGTAGTAGTGAACCAGCGGTTGTATGTCAGCCTTTCGTTCAAGCATGTTTGGTATGTCGAGAAGCAACGGGCCACACTTTTGGTTGATAGCCCGCACTCGATCCGCGATGTCCCTGGCATCACCGCTGCATGCGGCAATCACACGCGTTTCATCCTCCTGCGTTATCGTTGCAAGTAACTTGCTGCGGGCAACGCCAGACGTCGCAGAAAGATCATCGATCATTAGCGTCCCGCTTTCGCAATCATCGAGCGGCAAAGCAAAATCGTCGCCGTGGTTGGCCGTCTGTTCCAACTCGGAGACCCTCAATATCTTGAGCCTACCTCGTTGGTCGCTGGCCTCGTACATGTAGCTTGCAAGCGCAACCGCCTGTTGAATATCGGTGGTTGAAATGAGAACGGGCTCCATGAGGCCGGCAAGCCGGCGCGCCTCGACCAGGACGTGCGAAAACGCCTGACTACGGGCGATCAATGGACAATTCGGGTCGTGAACAGCAAAAACTGCCTTACGTAACTCAGCCATTGCATAGACCATTCGTACTAAGGCCTCTTCCGTGATTTCCCTTGGCATTAGCTGAATCAGTGAACCGAGCAACTCCTTCTTGTGCTTGAAAGCAAACTCGTTCGCCCCTGATCCGTATAACAGGATCGCCACCCGGCCACGGTTTTCGGTGGCTAGTTTCAAAAACTTGCTCTCTGCGGCCGATGTGCCGGACTCAACCTGCGCAACCAAGATGTCGGGTAGGCTTTTGCGTCTGAAACCAATCGAATCCGGTCCCACAAAATGGGCTGTTTGTGGAAAGTGTTGGCGCAAGCGGCGCCCCATCGGTTTGTCGCGTGCGAGCAGAGTGACGGTAGCCGCGAGCGCCCTGGCCGAGGTCTCCGCTCGTCTACGTCCCAAGCTATCCGCCCGTTGTTCCTTGAATAGACGCATGTTTTCGCGGCGCAGCGTTTCAACGTCACGTTGCAAGGGTGCAAGCCTGCTTTCGGTTTTCTCGGCCTGACGTTGCATTAAGCGCATTTGCTTATTCGCCTGTGCCAGTTGCACGCGCATGGTCAAGAGTTTGTCCAGAAACAGGTCTGCCATCTTGTCGAACAGTTCCTCGACAAGCCGGAAGTCGAGCGGTGTGTAGACGTATTCGCTGAAGGAATCGCCGAGCAAAAGCCAACCTGATGCGTTTCGGCTATGCGGATAGAACGGAACAACTG
The DNA here is from genome assembly GCA_964194625.1 of Acidiferrobacterales bacterium. Lineage (GTDB taxonomy): Bacteria > Pseudomonadota > Gammaproteobacteria > Acidiferrobacterales > SPGG2 > SPGG2. The sequence goes on along the minus strand of CAXMNC010000135.1, from coordinate 19,083 downwards.
CTGCGACACCGTAACGCTTCATCACCATATAGGTCTCAGGATAAACGTCCTTAATTTCGTTTGTGACGATGATACTTTCTGCTTCGAGTAGTGCTTCTTGCGGAATCTGGATCATGCGGTCTTGCGTACCGGCCGCCGCCACTACTGTTGCTTTGCTGTCTACGAGCGCGACCGGACATCCTAAAGTACGGGCTAGCTGGCTGACCGCTTCGTTGACGGAAGGAAGGTTGGCAATCTCGGCGATCATATCCCGGATGCGGCGATAGAATGCGGTCTTACGTTGCCTGACCTTTGACCAGGGAATATAAAATTGAATATCGAAAAGCCGATGCTGGTGGATAGCATATGCCGTTACAGCGAGAAAAAATGTTACAGCTACGGGTAACAATACTGTGGTATTTGTCGGGATCATGGTGCTGTCGGTAGCGTTGATATACCTCACCTCAAAATGTCCCAGGATTACTACAGCCAGCACTACAAAAAAGAACGGTAGCAAGCCGATTAGCATGAATTTGTTTCTTAGTCTCCAAGATGCGGTCTCTTGTTTCATGCTCCCATAGGCCAGAACAAATGGAACGGCAACAAAATAACCCACCGCGTAGATTTCAAATAAGAAATAGTATGGCCCCGGCATTTTGGTGATTGTGTGTTCGAGGGGCTCGAACCCGGCGACGAGCGCCGTCGTGAAACAGAGCATTAGCCCGAGTAATATCGCAGGCGCGTAAAGCAGGATCCGAAACAGGAGTCGAATGTCTCGGTTGCCGAAACCCAAAGCGAGGGCCAGCGCCAAGTGGAGCAACAGCGCGATTGCCGCAATGCTTGCGCCGTAGTAGATAAAACCATAGATCCCGGAGGCAGACCCGTGCTTGGCTATCGCGTTGAGGCCCCAACCTTCTGCCAAATTTTGTATTGAGAGGGCGAAAAGCAAAGACAAATAAAGACGGGTCTCAAGCGTTCGGACCTGCGAAAGTCTTGCGTAGACAAATAGGATGCCTTTAGCAATAAGTGCTACGAGGGCAGGAATGGTGACGGCGGCTAGTCCCATGGCTCAGCTAAGACACCCGAGCACTGTAGGGAAGACAATGGCCACCGCAGCCGCCTGCGGCAAAGGGTGGCCAATAGGCTAGTGTTAACGAAGCATTTGTGTAAAGGTCACGCAGCATCCCAGATGAGACCAGCTTGACTAGCGCAGATCCCACTGCCAGTTCCGGACATATAAATCTTTGTGCCGGACTGCACCCGTCCCTGTTGACGCACCATGTGCAGTGTGTAAGGAATGGTGGCTGATATGGTGTTTCCCATCGTCTCCACCGTGTTTGGTATTTTCTCCTCCGCGACCGGGCTAACTGCCCTATGAATCTTCAGGGCCTTGCGCCCAACCTGATGGGAAGGTACAGGGAGATGTCCTCCGATGTCCAGCCGAGCTTTCCGGTAAACCGCAAAAACATATCACGGACTAGTTTGGTCGTCTCGACAACAATGGTCGTCATGTCTGTCTCCAGCGCCGTTTTTAGGTCATCACAGACGCATAGGCGATAGTGCTCGCCCTTAGATTCAACCATGATTCCCTGAAACCCCGTCTCCGGATCCACTTTGGGACCCATTATCAGGGCCGCTCCTGCATCGCCAAGGGTTAGGCCAGCTGCCAAATTCATGAATACATCGCGATCGTGGGATTTGAGCAGAACCTTGTAGGCGTTGATAGTATTGATAAAGCTTTGCTCCCCAGTAACGATCAATCCGCGTCTGGCTTGGCCGGTCGCAATTAGTGCATCCATAAGTGAATGGACTCATGAATCCCATACAGGCATTAGAGACATCAAAGGCAATCACCTTGTCTGCACCCAGCTTTTCCTGGACCACATGACCAGTGGCTGGCTCTATGTAGTCCCTGACCACACCCGCATAGATTATGGCGTCAAGATCTTTGGGCAGTAGTTCAGCATCGTCGAGGGCATCTGTAGCGGCGGGTACAGCCAGATCGGACGGGAGCCAGTCGTCCGGCGAGACACGCCTTTCTCTTACCCCCATTACCTTCTCGAGCCAATCTGTGGCAATGCCAAAGCGGTTTTCACTATCGAGATATTCCATGATTTCACTGGATGCTACACACTTTTCAGGTGTGTAAACTCCAACCCCAACGATACGCGAATGGCCGTGTGTGAACATAGCTAGTCCTCCTGGTTGCAGGTCCAATTGAAAAAATGAGGCACCGACCAAGGGCACTGCGAGGCAATACCGCGATGGTCTGAAATGCCTGGGGCGTGGCGGAATCGGCGTTGGGCGATAGCTCTCCGTGCGTCGATAGCGTCAACGCGCGGACGATAGCGCCAACATATGAGATATGTCATTCAAATTTTTGATCAAATTTCTTAGTCGGCCATGTTTGTATATGATAATCAATGACTTGTGCTATTGACGTGGAGGTTTTTGGCCGTACCTATAACTTAGGATCGTGCTTGTTTCGCTGCGATTACACCAGCCGAAACTCCTTGGTCGTGGGACCTTCTAACTCTCAAGTTGGTAAAATTCGCCGATCGCGCCCGTTAGTGATGGTAAACACCCGGGCCTGAGATGGTGCTGAGGACGCTATGAATCTTTTACTCTGGATTGCTATTGGATTTGCTGGTGCGTGGCTATTGGCCTATTTGGCGGCACCACTCTATCTATGGACCACCGCGGCGGCACTGGTGGTGGCGGCATATGGCCTGTTGCACGGCGTTTCTGTGAGTTACGGCGTTGTCGCTGTCTTATTCGTGCTCTTGGCCATCGCGCTCAATGTCCCCTTGATTCGCCGCAGATTGGTCAGTGATCGCTTGCTAGAGACGTTTCGCGAAATAATGCCGGCCATGTCGGTGACTGAACGTGAGGCCATGGCCGCGGGAACCGTGTGGTGGGATGCGGACCTCTTTAGTGGTCGACCATCTTGGAAGAAGCTACTGGCGGTACCCGCGCCCAAGCTTTCTGATGAAGAACAAGCGTTTATCGACGGGCCGACGGAAGAGCTATGCCATCTCGTCGACGATTGGCAGATCACTCATGAGTTGCAAGACCTACCCCCTGAGGTGTGGCGTTTTATTCGCGAACAACGGTTCCTCGGGATGATCATTCCGAAACAATACGGCGGCCTTGGATTCTCAGCCCTGGCCCACTCGGCCGTAGTGGTAAAGCTCGCCAGCCGCAGTATCGCGGTGGCCACTACGGTCATGGTGCCCAACTCACTGGGTCCGGCGGAGCTGCTGTTGCACTACGGTACCGAGGAGCAAAAAGACCACTATCTGCCGCGTCTGGCACGCGGGCAGGAGATGCCTTGTTTCGCTTTAACCAGCCCCGAGGCGGGCAGCGACGCCAGCGCCATGCCCGACAAGGGCGTGGTCTGCAAAGGTGATTTTGGCGGCAGACCTGACATGCTTGGGATCCGCTTAAACTGGCAAAAGCGTTACATCACCCTGGGACCGGTGGCTACCGTGCTGGGTCTCGCCTTTAGGCTCTACGATCCGGAACATTTGCTGGGCGACCAAGAGGATCTCGGCATTACGGCGGCACTAATCCCAACCGATACCCCTGGCATCACCATCGGTAGGCGCCACGATCCCCTGGGGATTCCGTTCCAAAACGGTCCCAATAGTGGACAGGACGTGTTCATCCCGGTGGATTGGGTAATTGGGGGGGCTGCCGGCGTCGGACAGGGTTGGCGTATGTTGGTGGAGCGGCTGGCAGTTGGGCGTGGTATTTCGTTGCCGGCCATGGGCACCAGCGGCGGCAAGGTCGCCAGCCGTGTCACCGGTGCCTACGCGCGTGTACGGCGACAATTCCGGTTACCGATTGGTCGGTTTGAGGGAGTCGAGGAAGCATTAGCCCGCATCGGTGCTACGACTTACATGATGGACGCGGCCCGCACGCTAACGGCGCAGGCGATAGATTTGGGTGAGAATCCATCGGTGATCTCCGCCATTGTCAAATATCATCTCACTGAAGGCATGCGTCGCGTTATCAATGATGCCATGGACGTGCATGGCGGTTCCGGCATATGTCTGGGGCCGGCCAACTTGCTCGGACGTGCCTACCAAGGTCTACCCATCACCATCACCGTCGAAGGCGCCAACATCATGACGCGTTCGCTTATCATTTATGGGCAAGGCGCGATCCGTTGTCACCCGCACGTCTACCGCGAGCTAGAAGCAGTGGCCGATGCAGACCTACGCCGGGCATCCAAGACATTCGACAAGGCCATCTTTGGTCATGCTGGCCATGTCATCAGCAATGCGGTGCGCGCCCTGTCGTTAGGAATGACAGGTGCCCGGGTCGCCCGTGCCCCGGTATCCGGACCCACCCGCCGTTACTATCAACATCTTGCCCGCGTCAGTGCTGCTTTCGCCTTCACATCCGACGTTGCCATGTTTGTATTGGGTGGCGCCTTAAAGCGCAAGGAGAAAATCTCCGGTCGCCTGGCGGACGTTTTGAGTTACATGTACCTGGCCAGTGCCGCGCTCAAACGCTTCGAGGACCAGAATAGGCCCCGTAGCGATTTACCGCTCGTCAAATGGGTGTGTGAGGATGCACTCTATCGCATGCAACAGGCACTCGATGGCGTAATTCGAAACTTTCCGAATCGGCCGATGGCCTGGCTGCTAGGTCGTTTCGTGTTCCCCTTCGGACGTCGTTTTAGAGTCCCTAGCGACGGGCTGGGACACCAAGTGGCGAGCTTGTTGCTGGTGCCCTCGGATGCCCGTGACCGGCTCACCAAGGGCATGTATATACCGAAAGATCTCAATGAGCCTATCGGTCGCCTAGAAGATGCGCTGCCAAAAGTAATTGCAGCCGAACCCCTAGAACGCAAGATTCATCGTGCGCTGGACAGTCAGGCGTTCGTCACACGTGATTATGATGCGCTGATTGGCGAGGCGTTGCGCCTAGGTGTCCTCAATGATGACGAGGCCAACCGGCTTCGCGCCGCCTTCGAGGCCCGCCATCAAGTAATTCAAGTGGATGACTTTCCGGCGAGCAGTACCCTAGTCTCCGCCATCGAGCGCGCCGACGTGGCTGGGTTCTAGCTGAAAACACGTGCTTGGGCACGACTACATCTATCTTGTTCGCAGCCTCGCCTTCGGGAAACCACAGTCGTTGAATTACAATGGGTGCACGCCATGTTAACGGTTAAGCCAACGGGAGGATTCATTCGTGGCGACTAGTAAAGTCTTTGTAGTCGATGGTGCACGCACGCCGTTCCTTCGGGCCCAGGGCAAACTCGGGCCTTTCAGTGCAGCAGACCTCGCAGTGGCAGCTGGTCGGCCGGTACTTGCACGCATGCCGTTTTCACCCTCTGCTATCGACGAAGTTATCGTCGGTTGCGTTATCCCGGCCCCGGATGAAGCGAATATTGCGCGCATCATTTCTCTTCGACTCGGTTGCGGCAAACAGGTGCCGGCGTTTACGGTGCAACGCAATTGTGCCTCTGGTCTGCAAGCGATCGCCTCGGCGAGTGAGCGCATCGCGCTAGGCCACTCTGATATCGTATTGGCTGGCGGTACGGAGGCGATGAGTCGTGCACCCGTGCAGTGGAATGCCGCCATGGTCACCTGGTTGGCTGGAGTTATGCGCGCGCGCACTGGGTTCGCACGCCTCAAGGCAATGGCCGGTATTCGCCCCACGTATCTGAAACCGGTCTTTACGTTGTTGTTAGGACTGAGTGATCCATTAGTCAAACTTTCGATGGGGCAAACAGCGGAGGTGTTGACACATCGATTTTTAATCGCCCGCGAACAGCAAGATACCTATGCGCAGCAAAGCCACGAGCGCTTAGCGGCGGCATTCGATGACGGTCATATGCAAGGAGAGATAGCAACGCTTTATGACACCCGTGGCGAATACTATTTTGAAGACACTGGTCTGCGTCGAGATTCGACCCTTGAGAAGCTTGCCAAACTCAAGCCAGTGTTCGATCGTGGTTACGGTTCGGTTACCGCCGGCAATAGCTCGCAGGTTACCGATGGCGCCGCTATGCTTATGCTCGCCGGTGAAACGGCGGTAAAACGGCATAACCTGCCGGTGATGGGCGAAGTCGTCGGACATGCCTGGGCCGGCGTAGACCCGCGGCAGATGGGCCTGGGACCGGTGCACGCAGTGGCCAAGCTGTTGCAAAAACATGGTGTCGCGATGTCAGACCTCGCGCACATGGAACTCAACGAGGCCTTTGCGGCACAGGTGTTGGCGTGTCAGGCCGCGTGGGCGAGTCCCGACTATGCGCGCGACGAATTGGATATGAAAGAGCCCCTAGGCAGCATAGATATGCAACGCCTTAACCCCGAGGGTGGTGCCGTCGCCTGCGGACATCCGGTTGGCGCCAGTGGCGCGCGCTTGGTGTTGCACCTGTTATATGCCCTTAGGCGAAAAGGTGGGGGAACTGGTGTTGCCACCCTTTGTATCGGCGGTGGCCAGGGCGGTGCCATGCTATTGCAGGCCTAGTTGGGAGGAACCGGTGAAACACTGGCAATTGGAATTGGTGGACGAGCGCGGAATCGCGACGCTGGATGTAGCCGGAGCATCGGCCAATGTATTGTCGCGTGAGGTCTTGCAAGAGTTCGACGACATCATTGCGGAGCTCAAGGATAAACCGTTAACGGGCCTTATCATCCGTTCTGACAAAGACAGTGGGTTTATCGCCGGTGCCGATGTGCGTGAATTCCAGCACATTGATGATTCTACCCGTGCGGCCGAGCTCGCACGCACTGGCCAGCAAGTATTCAAGCGTTTGGCAGATCTCCCTTTCCCGACGGTTGCCGTGATTCACGGCTACTGTCTCGGCGGTGGTCTAGAGTTAGCGCTTGCCTGTACCTATCGTGTGGCGCGCGACGATGTGGGCACTCGATTAGGCCTGCCTGAGGTGAGGCTTGGAATCAATCCCGGGTTTGCCGGTACCGTGCGTTTGCCACCGTTAGTCGGTGCCGTAACCGCGTTAGATTTGATGCTTACAGGCCGCAGTGTGAGCGGCAAGCAAGCACGTAGGCTTGGATTGGTGGATGTAGTTAGTCCACCTCGACACCTTATGAATGCGGCAATCGCGTGCTTATCAAAGTCGCGAACCCGGCGAAAGTTGCCGTGGTCAAAACGTATGATGGGTGTATGGCCACTCCGACCCCTGGTCTATGGTCAGGTGTTGCGGCAGTTAAGGAAGAAAGCGAATCCTGATCACTATCCGGCGCCGTATCGTATCCTCAAGTTGTGTCGACAAAACGCCACCCAAGAACAAGAGGCAGCATCGCTTGGTGAACTGTTGGTGAGTCGCACCAGCCGGAATCTTGTGCATGTCTTTTTGTTAGGCGAAGAGCTAAAGCGCCAGGCACGCAAGCACGCACACGACATAAAGCATGTTCACGTTATCGGTGCCGGCGTGATGGGGGGTGATATAGCGGCATGGTCGGCGTTTCGGGGGTTCAGTGTAAGCCTTCAGGATCAGAAACCGGAAATCGTCGCGCGTGCCATGAAGCGTGCACATGAACTATTCAAAAAGAAGCTAAAGGAATCGCGCCTCGTGCAGGAAGCTATGGATCGACTAATGCCCGACATCGCGGGGGACGGTTTGCGCCGCGCAGATCTGGTCATCGAAGCGATTGTTGAAAACAAAGGAATAAAGCAAAAGGTATTTCGTCAAGTGGAGCGGGATACGCCGCCAACAGCAGTGCTGGCGAGCAATACCTCGAGTATCCCGCTTGAGACCATCGCGTCTGTTTTAAAGGAACCGTCGCGTTTGGTCGGTATCCACTTTTTCAATCCGGTTGCAAAGATGCAATTGGTAGAAGTCGTGCGTGGGGCGCAAACATCGGACGCGGTATTGAATCGGGCACGGGCCTACACGATAGCGATCGATAAATTACCGCTGGTCGTCAAAAGCAGCCCTGGTTTTTTGGTAAATCGCATCCTGATGCCGTACCTCATGGAAGCCATGAAGATGGTGGAAGAAGGGTTACCCTTGAAGAACATCGACCGCGCCGCCGTCAAGTTCGGCATGCCTATGGGGCCGATTGCGCTTGCCGATACAGTGGGTTTGGATATCTGTTTGTCGGTGGCCGAGGAGCTGGCAGAGCCGTTGGGAATCGCGGTGCCAGAGGGGTTACGCGAGATGGTTGAACGTGGCGATCTTGGCAAGAAAAGTGGCAGAGGCTTTTACAAGTACGGTAGCAAGGGGCAAGCCCGCACACGACCCGCATCTAGCAAAACGGGTGAGGTACCGATTACGGAACGTCTGGTAATGCGCATTGTGAACGAGGCAATGGCGTGTTTGCGCGAGGGCGTGGTGCAAGATGCAGATGCGGTTGATGCAGGTATGGTCTACGGTACCGGTTTCGCGCCGTTCACGGGTGGCCCCATGCGCTATGTGGAAACCTTAGGAGAAACCGGTGTCAGCCACAGCTTGCACCAGCTATCTGAAGAATACGGGGAACGCTTTATTCCCGATGCGGGTTGGTCACAACCAGGTCTGTTGGCCCGAACCGCCAGCAGTTAGCCAGGCCGGTTAGCTGTCAACGAATAACCTTCAGTTTGCCTTTACCCGGTCGGCCTTCCGGGTATTTGTCATTGATAAGGCGCAAGATGCGGGCGGGATAGTTAGGTATAGGCGAGTCCACGGCCAACTTAGCGAAAGAGTCATTTTCGTTCGTTTCGATTATTTCTATCCGTAGGCCTTCCGCCAATCTGTGTTCATCCCCGGTCAGGGCATGGAAGCTGCGCGCTGTCTGCAGAAACGATTCATCGGCGGCTTTGAAGGCGGAGCCGGTTTTCCCGGTAGCATGAAATATGTAGGCCCTGTCGTTAAAGTAGACCACCGTAACCCGCGTGTCGCGCGAACCGAATGGCCCATGGATTCGAGCGATAGCAGTATAACCTTCAAGGTCCGTCCCAGTGAGCGGGCCTTCCTGCTTAATCTTCTTTAGGTGTAGCCGTTTGAGCATGAATTCGCGTGGTGAGATGTGCCGATTGAGATCTTCCACCGTGAGAATCATCACCGCATTGTTATCATGACTGGTGGCCTCGACCTGTTTGGGACGGTTCTGGATGCGCCAATCTGGCGGAAACTCAAGGGCAAAACCAAGCTTTTTGTGGAAGAATTTCTGGTCATAACGTATGCCCTGGTGCGCGCTGTCCCCGAATACCACGCCGTCGAGTTGAGCCAAGAATTCGTCTTGTCCAACACGTGCGGTTGTGGCTTGCGATTGTCTCGATTCCGCCACTACTTCCTGTAAGCGTTTGTCGGCACTCGGGTGACTGGCAAACACGCCGTGATAGACACGTGCCTCACGTCCTTCGATCTTGGCACGCTCTTTCTCGAATTCTTCTTGGTTCTTAAGGACCGCCAGCACCCCTAATATTGCCTGCGGATCGTAACCGGCCCGCGCCAGGTATTCCGCCCCGAGACCATCGGCCTCGAGCTCGTGCTTGCGCCCGTAACCGCTGATAAGTGCCGACCCAAGTATATTGAATAAGTTGGCAGCGTTTTGGTTTGCCAGCTCGGGGATAAAGATCGCACCGATCGTGTAACCGATGCTGGCCGCGGTGGCGGTGGTGTATTGCTGCACCGCGTGTTTGGCCGTCACGTGCCCGATCTCGTGGCCGAGGACCGCCGCTAGCTCTGCCTCCGAATTGAGATAGGCCATCAAGCCGCGGGTTATGTAGATGTAGCCACCGGGCAGCGCAAAGGCATTGACCTCCGCGGAATCTAAGACAGTGAAACGATACACCAAATTTGGGCGGTGGCTTCCCGCTGCGAGCTTCTTGCCGATCTGGGTCACATAGGCCTGTAACTCGGGATCGTCATAAACGCCATATTGCTTGCGGATCTTGGGATCAAACTTGCGTCCAGTGGCAATCTCGCGCTCCTCAGACATCAGGCTTGGTTCCTTCTTGCCGCTGACGGGGTTCGTGGCGCAACCGTGGATACCGGTTGCTAGCAACAGAACAATTAGGACAGCGGGTCTAAGCATGATGTCTGACTCCAGGCTTCACTGGAAGCATAGCTGCGGCCGCGGGTAGATCCAGTGAAGTAGATCACAACGCAACTGTGGGTGGCGACCTACATTTGGTGTGGGCGTCGCAACAAAAAAGGGTGTCAGATTATGACACCCTTTGGGTACTGGAGTTGCCCCCGGATTACTTCTTGAGGCCGTATTTTTGACGAAATTTCTCTACCCTACCAGCCGTGTCCATGATTTTTTGCTTACCCGTATAGAAAGGGTGACATGATGCGCACACGTCGATCTGCAAATCGCGGCCCAGGGTGGAGCGAGTCGTGAATGAATTGCCGCATGAGCAAGTCACCTTTATCTCCGTGTATTCAGGATGGATATTCGGTTTCATGTTTCTGTCTCTTAACCGGGATTGTCCCTTAGCGCTTCATCGACTCGAAGAACTGCGCATTGTTCTTGGTTGCCTTGAGTTTGTCCAGTAGAAATTCCGATGCCTCGAGCTCGTCCATTTGGTGTAGTAGTTTGCGCAGTATCCAGATCTTTTGCAGCACGTCCGGTTCGATCAGCAGTTCCTCGCGGCGCGTACCGGATCGATTGATATTGATCGCAGGATAAGTGCGTCTTTCGGCTAGGCGCCGATCCATGTGGATTTCCATGTTGCCGGTGCCCTTGAACTCCTCGTAGATGACATCGTCCATCTTGGAGCCGGTTTCGATCAGTGCCGTTGCCAAAATGGTTAGACTGCCGCCCTCCTCCATGTTGCGGGCGGCGCCGAAAAATCGTTTCGGACCCTTCAATGCGTTGGCGTCCACACCACCCGTGAGCACCTTACCCGACGCTGGTGTCACCGTGTTGTAGGCGCGCGCAAGCCGGGTGATCGAATCCAGTAGGATCACAACGTCACGTTTGTGTTCAACCAGTCGCTTGGCCTTCTCGATGACCATTTCCGCTACCTGCACATGGCGCGAGGCGGCTTCATCGAATGTCGACGAGATCACTTCACCCCGTACCGAGCGTTGCATCTCCGTAACCTCTTCCGGCCGCTCATCGATAAGCAAGACAATAAGTGAAATGTCCGGATGGTTGGCGGTAATGGCGTGGGCGATGTTCTGAAGCATGACGGTCTTGCCGCTCTTGGGTGACGACACTAGCAGGCCACGCTGGCCCTTACCGATGGGTGCGATCATATCGATCACTCGTGACGTCAAGTTTTCGGTTGACTCATTGTCACGTTCAAGTATGAGGTGTTCGTCAGGGTGCAGTGGCGTGAGGTTTTCGAATAGGGTCTTATGTTTCGCCTCGTCGGGGGATTGTTCGTTGACCCGTTCGACCCGCAACAATGCGAAATAGCGCTCCGACTCCTTGGGCGGTCGAATATTGCCCTTTACGGTATCCCCAGTCCGCAGGTTAAACCGGCGTATTTGGCTGGGACTTACGTAGATGTCGTCCGGCCCCGCCAAATAGGAGGCATCAGCCGAACGCAGAAACCCAAATCCATCTTGCAAGGTCTCGACGACACCTTCGCCGACAATGTCCTCACCTTTCTTGGCCTGTGCCTTGAGAATGGCGAAGATAAGATCTTGTTTGTGCATGCGGCCACCGCCATCCAGATCGAGGGCGGTTGCCATATCGACTAGGTCGTTAGCGGGTTTGTTCTTCAGTTCAGAGAGCATCATGATAAGCGATACACGGTTGCGTGATCAGCGCCGAAGCACTGGAATATGGTGTCCTGTTGGACGTCTGGGAATAGAATGGGGTCTGTTTAGCTGAGAGTTAAGAAACTAAATTCAGTATTTATTCAGCTCTTAAATTTACCTTAGCACCTGCCGCCGGTGCCGTCTAGTGCGAAAAACGCATAGCGCCAGATCAGAGATTGCCATCAATAAACGCCGATAGCTGCGACTTCGAGACCGCGCCAACCTTGGTTGCTTCCACGTTCCCGTTCTTGAACAGCATCAGGGTTGGGATGCCGCGAATGCCGTATTTCGGCGGCGTATCGGGGTTTTCGTCGATGTTCAGCTTGGCTACCTTGAGCTTGCCCTCGTATTCCGTGGCGATTTCTTCGAGTACGGGGGCGATAATCTTGCATGGGCCGCACCATTCGGCCCAGTAGTCCACGAGCACCGGGTCATCGGATCTCAGTACTTCGTCCTCGAAAGAATTATCGGTAATGTGGACGATCCCTTGACTCATAGTCGGAATGCCTCCATATATGGGGGGGCGGGTATATTGAGCGATCATGCTGACAGAATCAATTCCAGAAGCAGACTATAATCATAGCTAATTATATATTGGGCCGAATTTCCTAATTGCAAGTCCATCGTATCGCCCCCTCCATCCACAGAGCCCGCAACGCCGAGATTGCAGCCGGTCCGTTCACTATCATCTTGCGGTTTTTCGTGGCCAGCGAGTACCGATCGCGGTATGTGCTTATATACTGAGAATTGAGGACAAAATGACGATCGCATACTCTTATAAGTACGGCGACAGCAGCTGTTATTGCACTTCATGAGCGAGCAACCCGCTAGTACTGCATTCGCCGACCTGCAGTTACCCCAAGCCGTAAAACAAGGTGTCGCCGACGCCGGTTTCGAAGTGTGCACACCGATTCAAGCGCAAACGCTACCATTGGCGTTGGCCGGTCACGATGTGGCCGGACAAGCACAAACGGGCACTGGTAAAACCGCGGCATTCCTGCTCGCGATGTTTAACTATTTACTGACGCGACCGGCGGATGCCAACCGCGGCCCCACGCAACCACGAGCAATCATTCTGGCCCCGACCCGCGAGCTTGCGGTACAGATTCACCGCGATGCCGTCACCCTGGGAAAATATGTGGACTTTAAACTCGGGCTCGTTTACGGCGGCACCGGCTATGAATCCCAGCGAAACCACTTGAGCCTTGGTGTCGATGTGCTTATCGGCACCCCGGGGCGGCTGATCGACTATTTCAAGCAAGGTGTGTTCGACCTAAAGGCGGTACAGGTGGTGGTATTGGATGAAGCCGATCGCATGTTTGATCTTGGCTTCATCAAGGACATTCGCTATGTACTGCGCCGCATGCCACGCCCGGCGCAGCGTTTAGGAATGTTGTTCTCGGCAACGCTGTCTTATCGGGTAATGGAGCTCGCCTACGAGCACATGAACAACCCTGAGTTTGTGCGGATCGAACCCGATAAGGTAACGGTGGATACCGTAAAACAAGTTGTCTATCACCCAGCCAGCTCGGAAAAGATGCGCCTCCTTGTTGGGCTATTAAGGAGCATGGACCCTTTGCGCAGCCTTGTGTTTACCAACACTAAAGGTGCAGCCGAGCGAGTCAGTGCGTGGTTACGCAGCAATGGCTTTAATGCCGAAGCGCTGACTGGCGATGTACCACAAAAGCAGCGGCTCCGTCTGTTGGAGCAGTTCACCCAAGGCGAGCTCCCTGTGATGATCGCGACCGACGTTGCCGCTCGCGGGCTGCATATCCCCGACGTAAGCCATGTGTTCAATTACGATCTGCCGCAGGATGCGGAAGACTATGTACATCGTATCGGCCGCACGGCACGGGCCGGGAACAGTGGCGATGCCATTAGCTTTGCGTGTGAGGAATATGCGTATTCGCTGACGGCTATCGAAGCGTTTATCGATCACAGTTTGCCGGTGGAACGCATCAACACAGAATTGTTGCCGCAGTTAGCGCCACCCGCACCCCGGGCTTATCGATCGCGACAACAACCCAGGAAGAGACCGCGCAGCGATAATGGTGGTCGAGCCAATCGGCGCGAAACGAAACGAAAATCCGTGCGCAATCACGATGCCAACGGTGCACCTTCGCATAATAACTCGGCCTCACCCACGCAACGAAAATCGACGCCGGAGCGATCAGATACCCGCCGAACCGAGCGCCTAACCCCGAACCCGCACGCGGCACCACGACGTAAACCGACGATCGGCTGAATACAACCGTACTTTTTGGCGCGTTTTCTTGCGGTTTTGCTAGATTCGTGGTCAGATAATTTCTACTGCATGCCCGGCGTCAACTGCCCGCGGCAGAACGACTGAGGTCAAAGCTCGTATGGTGTCAATGAACTGGCGACGCATACGCATCGCATTCTTCCTTCTCCTAATCGGTTGGCCGTTGTTCATTCTGGGAGCGGCCCAGAAAGAATCGTCACCGGTGGTGGTGTTGCTCGGTATCGATGGTCCCATCGGTCCCGCCACCGCAGACTATGTTCATCGTGGACTGGAAAAGGCACACGACATGAACGCCATGTTGGTAGTTTTGCGCATGGACACGCCGGGTGGGCTTGATAAGGCTATGCGCGATATTATCCAGGACATCATTGCTTCGCCCGTCCCGGTCGCGACTTTCGTTGGCCCCAGCGGTTCACGGGCGGCCAGCGCCGGTACTTACATTCTCTACGCTAGCCACATTGCTGCCATGGCGCCCGCCACCAACTTAGGCGCCGCCACCCCTGTGCGCATCGGTGGCCCATCGCCAGGTGGCGTACCTAAGCCAGCCGAGCCAACAGGCAAAGACGAAACCGCCAAAGACGACGACACCAAGGACAGCAAAAAGGGCGACGATAAAGACGCGAAGAAAAAGCAAGAAACCCCGGCAGTGAAGGGCGACGCAATGGAGAAAAAGATCATCAATGATGCCGCTGCCTACATCCGCGGCCTCGCACAAATGCGTGGGCGTAATGTCGAATGGGCCGAGAAGGCGGTGCGCGAGGGTGTTAGCCTGCCGGCGGAAGAGGCGGTAAAGAAAAATGTAGCCGACCTACTCGCCAAAGATGTCGCCGATCTGCTAGAAAAAATCGATGGCCGTAAGGTCACGGTACTTGGTAATGAGATCGAGCTTAAGACCAAAGCGGCGGTGGTCACGCGCATCGAGCCTGATTGGCGTAACCGCTTGTTGTCTGTGATCACCGATCCGACCGTGATCCCGATACTGATGATGCTCGGCGTCATGGGTCTGCTCTATGAGCTCCTAAACCCGGGCTTCGTATTACCGGGGGTAATCGGCGGCATATGCCTGTTGCTCGGTCTCTATGCCGTACAGGTGCTACCGGTAAACTATGCCGGTCTCGCGTTGATCCTGCTTGGCATTGTATTCATGATTGGCGAGGCGTTTGCCCCCAGTTTTGGGGCGCTTGGTATTGGTGGCGCGATCGCGTTTGTGGTCGGTTCTATCATGCTGATCGATACCGACGTCCCTGGTTACGGCGTATCTTGGCCGGTTATCATCACAGTCGCGGCGGCTGGCGCCGTCATCTTCGGCGGCGTCGCCGCGTTGACGCTCAAAGCCCATAGGCGGCAGGTAGTAACTGGGCAGGAAGAAATGATCGGTAGCGCCGGCGAGGCGCTCGAGTCGTTTAAGACCGAAGGCAGAGTACGCGTCCATGCCGAAAGTTGGAACGCGCACACACAAACGCCACTAAAGCGTGGTCAAAGGGTTAAAGTTACGGCTATGGACGGATTAACCCTAGTCGTTGAACCAGAAACCCCGAAGGAGGGCTGAGATGAGTGGTTTCATAGTCTGGGCATTTGGCATTGGTTTCCTCGCAATTCTGCTGTTCTCAGCTATCCGTATCCTGCGCGAGTATGAGCGTGCGGTTGTATTTTGGCTCGGACGTTTTCAGAAGGTCAAAGGACCCGGGTTAATCATCATTATCCCAGCCATACAGCAGATGGTGCGCGTGGAGTTGCGCACCATTGTCATGGACGTTCCCTCGCAGGACGTGATCTCGCGCGACAACGTTTCGGTAAAGGTCAATGCGGTCGTGTACTTTCGCGTTGTCGACCCGCAGAAGGCCATTATCCAGGTCGAGGATTTCTTTGCCGCTACCAGTCAGCTCGCGCAGACAACGCTACGCTCGGTGCTCGGCAAGCATGAGCTCGATGAAATGCTGTCCGAGCGTGACAAACTCAATGCTGATATCCAACAGGTGCTGGATATCCAGACCGATGTCTGGGGCATAAAAGTAATCAGTGTCGAGATCAAACACGTCGACATCGATCCCACCATGGTGCGGGCCATCGCCAAACAGGCCGAAGCTGAGCGCGAACGCCGCGCCAAGGTGATCCACGCCGAGGGTGAGCTGCAGGCGGCGGCGAAGCTGGTACAGGCGGGGGACATGATGAGCGCTAGGCCGCAGGCGCTGCAATTGCGCTATCTGCAGACGCTGACGGAAATTGCTGGCGAGAAAAGCTCCACTATCGTATTTCCACTGCCTATCGATCTTATGGAGGCGTTCAGAGAGTTGCTAAAGAAACGCTAGCGTACTACCCAAGAATCGATAAACGTCAGACCAGTAGTGAGGCCAAACTCTAGCGACGGGTAGAAGCCCTCTGCATTAGGTAACGTATTACTGACGAGCACGATCAGCGATGTGATACCACTTTTGACTTGCGAAAGCGGTACCCAGCGACCGTTCTTCCTGACGAATAGGGGTTCTTGGTTGAGCTGGAAGTGTGGCAGCCATACGTTCTCGCGATTCTTGTAATAGCGGACGTTAACCACGCACAGTGGCACGCGCGCAAGTCCTACTTGCCGGAACAGATGCACCATCCTGTCGTTTGGGCGCAGCTTGCCTGTGAGCGCGTCGCCGGGAAGGATGGCGAAACTTAGCTGTCCCTTGCCGGCATGTGGGGATACCTTGGGTTTTGTCGACGCCTTGATCTCGGTGGTGATGCGTTGTCCGTCCTCGATATGTTCAAGCAACATGATGACGGGTGCTGCTATGACGGGACGTGGTGCGGCGAAAACCAGCAACAACAATATTGCCAGAACATAAGGTACATATTGCGTACGAGGAATCGCAGCCTCTGTGCCCATACTGACAGCGTAGTGGGTTGTAAAAGATGTGTCTACCGGCCCGAAGATCTTATGAAGGTTGCGTGCAAGAGCGGCCTTCGGCTTCACTCATCCGATGTGCAGGCGACCGACAGGGCAAGGGTTGTTCTGACGTGCATGGATGCACTAATGCCGCGGGCGCACGGAAGCGCAGGAGCGGCCTACAGTCCTTCTGCATTTCCACCATTGCACCTGCGACCTACAGGGAAGTAGGAAGGTAGAGCAACGCAGGAGCAGTTGCCGAGACGTGCAGGCGCCGCGAAGCACAGGACGTGCGAGAGCGGCCATCCCTGGCGGTCAGATGTCGGAAGTTAGAGCAATGCAGGCGACCGGCAGGGATGCTGGAAGTTAGAACAACGCAGGAGCAGTTGTCGGAGCAATTGCCAGGGCGAAAACCAAACAAGACCGCTGGAAACAGGTGGTAACATATACACAGTTACGCTAAAGGAAGATTCCTATGAAAACTGAATATCAACTAGAGCTTTATGACACCACGTGTGAGCCGAGGCCGATCGCGAGAATAAATTCTGGTGGGCCTTTCATCGCCATGAACGTGGGAGACCGTCTTGATGATACAGGCTGGGATCGCTTGGATGCTGTAGGTCGAATCGCTTCGCCAGAGAATCCGATTAGGTACGTGGTTCATTCCATAAAGCATCAGATTGAACAGCACACCGACAGGTTACTGTTGAAATACTGTCTCAATCTAAAGCCACACAAAGGCGCCCGCTCTCCGGTGTGGGGAGAGATGTGATGCGATCTTCAGCGCGAGTGGAGTAAGGGCAGAAGGAACCCGTGAGACGTGCACCTGGTACCGTCGCTAGCTCGCCAAGGGACATGTAAATGGCAGATAGAAAGCGATCTAAGTCGCTACTCGAACGCGCCTATGGTTTGCAAACCAGTGACGAGGCCCTGTCTCTCTATCGTGATTGGGCCACGTCCTACGACACTGATCTCGTCGATCCACTGGGGTACGTCGGGCCGGCGCGCGTCGCCGATATCGCTGCCGCCCGATGTCGTGATTTCAATGCGCACATTCTCGATGTTGGTTGTGGCACCGGCCTTGTCGGCGAGCGCCTCGCTTATCTCGGCTACACGAAGATGGATGGCTTGGACTTTTCCCAGGAAATGTTGGAGGCGGCGCGCACTAAGAATGTCTACGTTGCCCTGATCAACGCGGATTTGACACAGCCGCTCTCGATCGACAGCGGATCGTACGACTTTATCGTCTCGTGTGGCACCTTCACTCACGGCCATGTTGGGCCAGATGCCTTCGATGAACTTCTCCGTATTACCCGCACTGGCGGTATCTTTTGTGTTTCGATTAATACGGAAATCTACGAGAGCAACGGGTTCGCTGATAAGTTGAGCGAGTTGGAAAATACCAGACAGGTTTTGATAGAAAGCAGGGTGACGATTCCGTTGATGACAAAGGAACCAATCAACGGAATCATCGTGACCCTTGAAAAGAAGGCTTGAGCCCCCGCGTTAGATTGCCTAGCCAGAGACATTCTTCCGGCGAGTGAGATCGATGTGACACGCCGTTCCGTCGTTTTTCTCCTGCTGTTCGGGGGTACTAGCTTGGCGATGGGGGATTCCCTCACGATCAGTGAAATCGAGCCCTTCCCACAAGAATTCGTTGTCATGGAAAAACCCGAGCAACTACCCCAAAGTCGTGTGGTGCGTGGTAGTCGAGATATTGCTGCGGTATGGCTCGCAAGTGCGACCAATCGATACCAGCACGGCGTGTTGGGCGATGACTTGGAAGCATCGCGGCTAGTGATAGAGTTACGCGATGGTAAGACATTAAATGTCGAGTTGCCTGCCACGCGGGTGTTCGAGGATTTAGAACCGCGACTGGCGGACCTAGACGGTGATAACAAAGATGAGATCCTTGTTGTGGAAAGCGATACACACCTCGGCGCGTCACTCGCTGTCTACGGGGTCGTGGATGGGCGCCTCATGAAGCGTGCCGCGACACCTTTTCTCGGTCGTTCAAACCGCTGGCTGAATCCAGTAGGTGTTGGTGATTTCGATGGCGATGGCCGCCTCGATATGGCCCTGGTAGCCACGCCGCATATAGGAGGTATCTTGCGGCTATATCGATTTTCTACCCCTATCCTCTCACAATTCGCTGAGGTTGCGAACGTCAGCAACCACCGCATCGGCAGCACCGAGCTTGGCCTCGGGCAGGTGGTATCGGGAAGTGATCGTGATCGGCTACTCGTTCCCGATCAGTCGCGGCGCTCATTGATACTCTTCGAATGGTCTTCGAGTGGG
>CAXMNC010000134.1:0-30284 GCA_964194625.1 Acidiferrobacterales bacterium | reverse complement strand
GCATAGGTGCACTCCATTCCAACACGAAGTGTTTCTGCGTACGCAGTCACTGTGAACGCAGTCGAGACGGCGACAAGCACTAACGCACCGGCCGCTTTAACCAACATTTGCTTTGCTTTCATAGTTAACCTCCATCGCTTCGAATTACAACGCAAGCATGTCTGCAACAGACATGCACCACTTAAAAAAAGCACCGGCACAACTACAAACCAAGGTGCACCTTCTCCCAGTTGTCCCCTCCATTTGTTAACCAGACGGTATGGCTGTCTGGCTGGTTCTAAACGCTAGCGACGCTTTTAGTTGTTGCTACCTTCTCGTCGATGATGCCATCCAGGTGAGTCAACAACCGGTCAACGTCATCGCGAGTGTTGTAATGAACCATAGATGCCCGGACAACACCGTTTTGGGGTCGGGCTCCCAGTGCATCGATACAGCGAGCGGCGTAGAAGTCGTCCGCCCCTACTGCAATTTTGTGGCGCAGTAGTTTTCCTGGAATCTCTCGCGAGTCACGGTGGCTCACGAGAAACGAAAACACAGCTACTCGTTCACGTTTGGCAGTTTCTCCGTTTCCGAACAACCGAACGCGGGGATTGGAACGAAGGTAGTCGTTGACCGGCTGGGCCATCGAATCTTCGTGGGCGGAGAATAAGTCATAGACTTGCTGCAAACGTTCGGACTGCCCGATATTGGCACCGGGAAAATGGTGCGCATAAACCTCGTCAAAATACTCACCGATGCCGACCGCAGCGGCAGTGAGCTCGAAGTTGGGACCGCCAGGACAAAGCTTGCGCTTGAAGTCGTCGTCGCCAATAAAGTAGTGGTTTTGACTCACCGCCTTCAGGAGAAGATCGCGCTTACCATACAGCACACCTAGATGAGGCCCAAATATTTTGTAGGGACTGTAGAGATAGAAATCGACATTGAGCTCTTTGACATCGACACGACGGTGGGGTGTATAGGCAACACCGTCGACGCAAGCCAGCGCACCAGCGTCATGTATCTTCTTTACGATCGCCTTGACGTCGTGGATTAAGGCAATGATGTTGGAGCAGTGCGTGAAACAAACGAGTCGCGTCTTGTCTGTGAGCAATGCTTCCAGATCCTCGATCTCGAGATCATCGGTATCGCCGTTCATCCGCCATTCCTTGATGACGATCCCGGTATCTTCCAATCGGCGCCAGGCACCATTATTCGCTTCGTGATCTTGGTTGGTGACGATAATCTCGTCACCTGCCGCCAGAAGCGGGCGCAACGCGTGCGACAATACATATACGTTGCTCGTCGTCGATGGTCCGACAACAATCTCGTTGGAATCCGCATTTATCAGGTCGGCTAACACCTTGGCGCCGGCATCGATGTGCTCGGCGGCCGACGCGGAAGCAGGGTAAGCAGCGCCGGGCTGAACCTGGCAGTTCGTGATGTAGTGCTGGGTCCTTTCTATTACTTGTTTGGGGACGAATGTGCCGCCAGCGTTCTCCATGAACACCCAATCCCCATCGATGGCTGGGAAATGACGCCGGCAGAACGCGACATCAAGGGCTGCTTTGGGTGCCATAGTACGCTCCAACTTCCTCTGCGACCGCAGGCGGTTACTGCGGTCGCTAGTTTTTATTCTAGGGCAACAGCATAAGAGGATCGGCAAGATTTGTATATCCCCGGGAGTGTGAGGATGGACTAGCCGTGTGACAGTTTGATGAAACCACCTGTAATCTAAGGATTTTTCGATGCCGTTTGTTCTGCCCGAATGTTGATTCAGTTTCCCACCAGCATCACAACGGCGCCGCCGAGGACGAACCAATCCGGCGCTTCGCCATAGAAAAGGAAGCCTGACCTAGATGCGATAGCTATGTGGCACAATATTGGTTAGCTTGATCTCCCTGTAGACCACAATTGATTAACACCGGGGCGGGTATGGGTATGGCCAAGATTTATGGCTTTCATGCGCATGTATATTTCAGCGAGGAAACATTGGATCAGGCTCGTCGGCTATGTGAAGCCGCGCGCGATCGCTTCTCGATCACGATGGGGCGCGTGCACAAACAGCCAGTGGGGCCGCATCCTTGCTGGAGTTGCCAGTTGGCCTTCCCACCGGAGAAGTTCGGCGACGTCATCCCCTGGCTAGCCCTCAATCGAGAGGGACTAACGATTTTTGTCCATACTGAAACAGGTGATGATATAAAAGATCACACGAAACACGCGATGTGGATGGGACAAATATTGCCACTCGATCTGTCCAAGTTGGCGAGGTCCGAAGGCTGATAAGACACGACGTGTCGAGTATAGTAGCTTCCCTGGAGTAGCACATGGACGAAGATCGACATCATTCGCACGACCACACGGAGCCGCCCTCCGATCTCGAGCTACGCGTCAGGTCGCTCGAGTCATTGATGGTCGAGAAAGGGCTCGTCGACCCTGAGGCGCTCGATGCGCTCATCGATATCTACGAGCACAAAGTCGGGCCGCGAAATGGCGCCAAGGTGGTAGCCAAGGCGTGGGCCGATCCCGAATTCAAGCAGTGGTTACGCGATGAGCCGACAGCCGCCATCGTGTCACTTGGATATACCGGTCGCCAGGGCGAACACATGAAGGTGGTCGAGAACACACCCAAAGTGCACAACTTGGTCGTCTGTACGCTCTGCTCCTGTTATCCGTGGACCGTGCTCGGCTTACCGCCAGTTTGGTATAAGTCAGCCCCCTATCGCTCGCGTGCGGTAATTGATCCACGAGGCGTGCTTGAAGAATTCGGAACTGAGGTATCAAAAGACATCGAACTGCGAGTGTGGGATTCGACCTCCGAGATGCGTTATCTGGTACTTCCCGAGCGCCCGGCCGGCACGGAGGGTTGGAGCCAGGAGCAACTCGAGCGGTTGGTCACACGAAACTCCATGATCGGTGTCGAAAGGGCTAGGTCGCCATCGGAGCTGGAGAAGTAATGAACGGCGGTCACGATCTCGGTGGGATGCATGGCCTCGGACCCACCCACCCAGAGCTGGAAACCGAAGAACCCGTGTTTCATGCGGAATGGGAGCGCCGCGTGTTTGCACTGACAGTTGCCGCGGGTTTCCTCGGTAAGTGGACCATCGATCAGTCACGCCACGCTCGCGAGCGCCAGCACCCGGCCGATTACCTTAGGCACACCTATTACGAGAACTGGCTGGCTGGACTCGAGACGCTGCTTGTCGAAACCGGATTAATCGACGAAGACGAATTACACAGTGGACAGACCACGCGTCACTTCCGGGAAGAGGATGACATCCGAGTACTCAAGGCCGAAGCAGTGGCGGCCACGTTGACCAAGGGCGGACCGGTTACCATAGACATACCGCTCGAACCCAAATTTGCAGCCGGCGACAGCGTTCGTGTGAGCAACCTCAACCCTACCGGTCACACGCGCGCGCCTCGTTACGCTCGCGGCAAACTCGGCGTGGTCGAGATGGATCATGGCGTGCACGTCTTCGCCGACAAGAACGCGCACGGCACTAGAGAAGGGCAACACCTTTATGGTGTTCGTTTTACCGCGCGCGAGCTCTGGGGTGGGGAAGCTTCCAAGCGAGACATCGTGCACATCGATCTCTGGGACGATCATCTGGAGCCGGCGTGATGGCCGATGCGGGTCCAACCATCGAGGCGCTACCTGCCATTCCACGCGATGACGAAGGCCCGGTTTTTGCAGCACCCTGGGAGGCGCACGCGTTCGCCATGGCGGTGAAGCTCTCCGAACAAGGACTTTTTACCTGGTTGGAGTGGACAGACGCGCTTAGCGCTGAGATCGAGATCGCGCGACAAACAGGTGATCCCGATCTTGGCGACACCTACTATCATCACTGGCTGAAGGCGCTGGAAAAGTTGGTCGAGCAAAAAGGTATTGTGGACAAGACGGCGCTATTGAAACGCAAGGACCAGTGGCGCCGCGCCTATCTGAACACGCCACACGGAAAACCCATCGACTTAAAGGCGGCAAAGCAGTAGGTGCGACCACTGGCGCCCGAACCAACCCCCTACCCTCGTAAGCGTTTGCGATAGGGTCTCGCTACAACCAACCCATCTCCAGCGGATACGAAGACAACTGCTCTATCCCGTCCCTGGTAATCAGTACTTGCTCTTCGAGTTTTACGCCTTCCTTACCACCGTCGACCCCAATGAACGACTCAACGCACAGCGTCATGCCCGCTTCCAGTACACCGTCGTATCCCTTCGTTGGGTAGTCTATCCAATGCTTAAGTGAAGGATATTCGTCGGCGAGGCCTACACCATGGATCAAACTAGGGTAGCGGTTGGACAGAAACTCCTCCGGAATGGGCCAGGTCTGCTCTGATACGTCGCGAAAAGACATGCCAGGTTTAAGGATCGACTTATTCTTCTCGATCTGCTCTACCGCTTTGACGTAGAGTCGGCGCTGTTCATCGCTCGGTTTACCATCTCCACACAGCCATGAGCGCGAGATGTCCGCACAATAACCATAAGGACCGATAAGATCAGTATCGAAACTCACCATGTCACCCTCTTCAATGGTTCGCATCGAGCATTCTCGGAACCACGGGTTAGTACGGGGACCGGATGATAGCAGTCTTGTCTCGATCCACTCGCCACCAAGCCTGATATTAGTCTCGTGCAACTTTGCCCATAGCGCGTTTTCGGTGATGCCCGGTCGTAAGGCATCACGCATGGCTCCCATTGCCGTTTCGCACACCTCGATCGATTTCCGCATGAGTATCAGTTCTTCGGGTGATTTGATGACGCGCGCCTGCTCGGCTACCTCCAGACCTTCCATGACCTCGATGCCATGCGAACGAATAGCATCAACGCCGAGATGTGACAACTCATCTATGGCCAGTCTTTTGTTTCCACCACCGTGCTTCACAACCAGATCAGCGATTTGATCGCCAAACTGTTTTGCGCGTTCGTAGGCATGCGGGCCAGCGGCGAAATAATAGAACGGTAGTATTGGGCGATATTCGTCGACGGTCGGCAATCCCTCGGCGAGATGCGGATGGTAGGCATAGTCGAACAGTATGGTCGGCCCTTCCGTGGCGATAAAGACGCAGCGGGTTTCATAGTGCGAACACCAGATCTGCATATTGGTCGCATCCGTTGCATACCGCGTATTAATCTGATTGAAAAACAAGGCCCCAGCGAAGTCACGTTTTTTCAGCTCTTCGCGGATACGACCGAGGCGATAGAGTCGTACTTTGTCGAGATCGACCGGTGCTTCACTGTACTCCATGGCGCCGTGTTGACGCGGCGTGTTGCCACGATACACAGCGTCAGCAGCTTTGATAGCCACGTAAAATCTCCTGCTAGGTTCTCATGCGTTCGTTCTTTGGGTCAAACAGCGCTTCGGTGATCCGTATCGCCTTGTACATCTCGCCTAGTATTTCTATTTCAACTTGCACGCCCTCTTCGATCATTTCTACTGGCAAGAAACCGATGGCCACACTCTTCTCAGCGAAATGCGCATAGCCCCCTGAGGTAACGAAGCCGACTACTTGGCCGTCTTTCCAAATCGGCTCATCGGCCCACACATCAACATCATCGGTATCAACGACAAAGGTACACAACTTTCGCTTCGCGCCTTGAGCCTTTTCTGCCAGGGCAGCAGTCTTGCCGATGAAATCCGCCGGTTTCTTGTAAGAGACAAACCGATCGAGACCTGTTTCTAAAGGTGTGTAATCGGGCTTAAACTCTCGCAGCCAAGCGCCAAAGGATTTCTCCAGGCGCAGACTCATCATCGCACGCATAGCGAATGGCCTAAGACCCAAGTCTTCACCCGCTTGCGTGAGCGTTTCATAGAGCGCCACTTGTTGAGGCGCCGGCACATAGACCTCGTAACCTAAATCGCCCGTGTAGGTGACGCGTTGTACCAGTGCCTCGCACGGCCCGATGTCCATTTCGTGCACTGACATGAAAGGCACGGCTTCGTTGGGCACATCGGCCCGGGTAACACGCTGCAACAGCTCGCGCGACTTGGGGCCGGCGATTTGAAAGCCGATTCGTTCGGTTGAAATGTTGCGGATTTGTACGCCTTCATCGGGCAGATGCTGTTGAAACCAACGCAAATGGTAGGCCTGGGCCGCATAGGAGGCGGTGAGCTGGAAACAGTTCGGGCCCAAGTGAGAGATGGTAAAGTCACCGATAAGCCGACCCTTGGGGCTCAACATCGGGCTGAGGCTGAGGCGACCAATCTTAGGAACGCGCCCGGCCATGATCCGATCCAAGAATGCTTCGGCGCCCTCACCTGTCACTAGGAACTTGCTGAAGTTGTGCACCTCGTTGATGCCGACTGCGTTGCGCACGGCGCGACATTCTTCGCCTACCGTCTTGAATGCGTTGGAGCGACGGAACGTCGGATTCTCGAAGGGTACTTCACCTTGCGGGGCGAAATAATTGACGTGCTCCATACCGTAACCGGCACCGAATACTGCATTTTGCTGCTTCCACAGACTATAGGCCGGTGTCGTGTGTAGCGGTCGGCCGGCCGGTAACTCTTCATTGGGATAGGCCACCGCGAAACGCCGTTGGTAATTCTCGCGCACCTTGGTTCGGGTGAAGCCGCGCGTACAATAATCCCCAAAACGTGAGACGTCCATGGCAAAGACATCGCGCGAGGGTTCACCCTCCACCATCCACTCGGCCATCGTAAGCCCAACGCCGCCGCCCTGACTGAACCCGGCCATGACCCCGCATGCGGACCAAAAGTTTCGTAGACCCGGAACCGGACCTACTAGTGGGTTGCCATCGGGGGCAAACGTAAACGGACCGTTGATCACGCGCTTGACGCCGGCCTTCTCAAGAACCGGATAGCGCCGGTAGGCGACTTCTAGAGACTCCCCAATGCGATCCAACTTATCGGGCAACAGCTCGTGACCAAAATCCCAACGCGTGCCATCCACCGCCCACGGTTCACAAGCCTGTTCATAAAAACCGATCACCAGACCACGACCTTCCTGGCGAAGGTAACTCTCCCCTTCCGGGTCCATCACATGCGGTAACTCTTTATCCGCTTCGTATACTTCGGGGATGTCGTCGGTGGCAAGATACTGATGCTCCATGGGATGCAAGGGCAAGTAGACGCCAGCCATGGCCCCCACTTCGCGTGCCCACAGCCCGGCCGCATTCACCACATGTTCAGCCATCAACGTACCCTGCTCGGTCACGACTTCCCACTCACCATTGGCTCGCGGATTGAGCGCGGTCACTCGGTTGCGGAGATAGGTCTCGGCCCCCTGCAGCCGTGCCGCTTTAGCGTAGGCATGAGTCGTGCCCGAAGGGTCGAGATGACCGTCGAGTGGATCATACAGCGCACCGAGCACACCGTCGGTATTGGTGATGGGTGAATACTGGCGGATCTCTTGTGGGCCGATAACCTCGGTTTCGAGGCCCATGTGACGGTGCTTGGCGCGCTCCGCCTTCAGAAAATCCATGCGGTCTGGGGTACCGGCGAGGGTGAGGCCACCCACGTGATGCAGGCTGCATGACTGTCCGGAAATCTCCTCGAGCTCCTTATATAGACGTATCGTATAGCCCTGCAGAGCAGCCATGTTGGTATCGGCGTTGAGGGTGTGAAAACCACCGGCCGCATGCCAGGTGGAACCGGACGTGAGCTCCGAGCGCTCAATGAGCACCACATCCTTCCAGCCAAACTTAGTGAGATGGTAAAGAACGCTGCAGCCGACGACGCCGCCGCCAATGACCGCCACTTGCACGTGCGATTTCATGGGCTGTGTTTACACCCTGGACTTCCCAGCGAAACGGCGAGTTTATACAACTGTGCCAGTTTTCGTAACTGGGGTTCGGCGGCGTTTACGCGCTTGTAAGGTGCGAAGCAGTAGGGAGTAGGCGCTTGGCGCCCTAGGTTATTTTCATTCCCCACGTTTGCAGTGTTTGTCATCTATGTGCTCCTCGGACTTGCGAGTTCAATGATGTCGGGATACGCCTATCAGCTTAGCGGCGGCGCGATCTAAGCGTAGAAGATTAGATTCGCCCGCTAGCGATTGTGTTTCATGAAATCGCCAAGTAGCGCGAATTCCTCAACGCGAGTACTCCCCTTTCTCCAAGCGAGACCGATGGTCCGGTGAGGCCGATCGCGCATAGGATACATCCGCACTCTTGTATTACGCAGGATAGCCGAGCCGTCGGCCACCTCCGGGAGATACCGAGATACCAAGATCGGCGTCTACCATCTCTACCAACGTTAGATTTGGCGATGTGGGAGCACCCTGAGGTAGTTTCAAATGGGAGGTTTGACCCCTTCTTCTCCATATTTGACACTCATCGGCAAGGATATTCGCTAATTGGCCCAAACATTGCTTGATATTCATCTCGGATCAGCAAACAGGGCCGGTGTCGTGCAGATTCCAAGTGAAAAACCCGCCGAGGCAGCATCAACTGGCAGGAAACCCCATATCCTAGTGGTGGACGATTCGCGCGTGGTGCGTCACACACTTGTCAAATGTTTGTCGCCCTATTTCCACACTATTGAGGCAGAAAACGGGGTAGCCGGTTGGCGGGTCATCAATCAAAACAGCCGCATTGAGCTCGTCATCAGCGACATCCTGATGCCGGAAATGGACGGCTACACATTCATCTGCAAGGTTCGCGCAGCTGATGATCCCGGACTCCGAGATATCCCTGTCGTAGTCATCACGAGCGCGGACGATGATATCACTCGTCAGCGAGCCTTCGCCTGTGGCGCCAACGATTTCGTACTGAAGCCATTCAACACCACGCAGCTCTTGGGTTGCATTAATTCGCATTTGGCCGATCACCACGATGCCACGGCGCAGGTGGAAGAAGAGGCACTTCCCGTATCGACTGACGACGGCGAGACGATTTTGCCGAACGCAGATGCGGGAAGTCTCGATAGCGCCATAGCCTACATCGATGCCGGCATGAAGATCTTGATGCGTCTGAACAGCGCAGTCGTTGCGCCGCATGCCCTTACGCTGGTGTTGCGATTCATGCCACTACTCAAGTTCTGCAACGTTAAATTCAAATTGGGCATGGATCACGAAATCAGCGTGTTTCATCAACGTGTCAAAATAACGCACGATACACTCAAAGCGTCTCAAGACAACCAGTAGTATGACTCTCTCCAGGGTGCTTCCCAGCTCTTTGACGAGCTTGAGAATAGGCGTGCCGAGATCGAAGAGATCATCCGTGGTCGTGTCTGGTTTTGTAAGTTATACGCTTGCTCGAACGGGTGACGGCGGGGTCAGCGTGACAGTTTGTCAGGATAAGGCTGGTACCGACGAGTCTATCCAGGTAGCCACCAGCTGGATCAAGGAGAACATGTCGATGACGGTCAACCCGCCGACAATTTCCGAGGGCGAAACGATTCTTCAACTGGGCGCCTAGCCCAGGTTTCAGGCGCTGCCCTCATTCTTGACCCTGGCGTGATCCAACAACGTCCGGGATCACTGCGGACACTGAAGGCCGGAGTCGTTTGAAAGCGACTCGCCGGCGGAGTTTGTTTGGCCGCGGGCCCACGAATAGAATAAGGGAAATCAAACCTTCCGCCTCCTTTTGCGATGCATGCTCGTTCGCTTGACCCCGAGTTCGTAGACGATGAGTCAGCTTGATACCAAGCTGCGCATCTTTTTCGTCGAGATGCTGGGCGAACCAGGTACCTATGACGCGTCTGTGTACGATAGTTTCGTAGACAAAGATCAGGAGGGCCTGTGGTTCAAACGTCGTTATGCCTACTTGGGCGATGTTAGATTCGAAATCCGTAGCCTACCCCGTGGTGACAGTTTACCTGCTCTATCGGAGGCGGATGGGTTTGTTCTCGGCGGGAGCTACAACTCGGTACACGACAACTACCCATGGCAACGCGCCGTGTTGTCGTGGTTGCCGGCGGTGCGCCAGCGGCGAGTACCTTTGCTCGCAATCTGCGGTGCGCACCAGTTGTTAGGTAAGCATTACGG
This sequence comes from Acidiferrobacterales bacterium, assembly GCA_964194625.1. GTDB lineage: Bacteria > Pseudomonadota > Gammaproteobacteria > Acidiferrobacterales > SPGG2 > SPGG2. The sequence continues at coordinate 20,361 of CAXMNC010000134.1, read as the reverse complement.
CGCATTGGTCACTCGCGTAGATAACGCACCTTGCGCCGGAACGTTGCCAGTCTCGCTGACCGCCGCCGGAATGGAGTCGCCGCTACTAAAATCGGTCGCACCAGAGCCGCGTTTTCATTTTGGCAATGAAGAGCAAGTCGCTAGCGTGCCCCGCACGGCGTCGCTACTGGCAACCTCGGATAGGGTCCGAGTCGCAGCACTCGCGTACGGTGATCATTGGTATTCCACCCAGTTTCATCCAGAAGCAAGCGCGGAAACGATGGGCATCTCTTGGGCCCATTCTAAGCCAGCGCTTTGCGACGCTTATGATGACAGTGATGCTGGCGATCAGGTCATCGAGAATTTTGTCGATCTCGTAAGGCAATCGGTTAACGGTCAGCCGTGATCTTCGCACTTATTTGCTCGGTCTTTCAGCGGGTCAGCGTGTTTCACCAATTTTCGGTAACTGCTCCAGGGTGCCGGGCGCTGGCATAAACAGAGACCTCGACGTATTGCCCTTTCACCCGCCTCGCAACCATCAATCTATCCCTGCTCTAGCCGTCACGGCATACTAGGCGGCGAATACACACGATCGTGCGTTCAAGAAGTCTCGGAGGAGAAAACAATGAACGAGTCCAACTCAAGCAGCGTTCTCGAATCGCTTGAGCATCGAGACTGCCGGCTGGGCCCTCGAGGGCATTGGACTCGCCGGCATTCTAGGGGTGATTGCCAATCTCGTTTTGCCAGCTCGACCTGGCGACGCAGCCACGCCGAAGAGTTAACCTGGCTTTCGCGCAAACTGGGATCTACACAAGAGTCGAGGCCCACGAAAACGGAGGAGTCTCATGCCGCTTGGCAACGCAACCGATAACGATCGCAAATTCATGGCGCTGGCGCTGGAGGAGGCAAAAACGGGGTACGACGAAGGTGGCGTCCCTGTGGGCGCCGTCATGGTCGAAGATGGTGAGGTCATCGGCCGTGGTCGCAACCGCCGCGTGCAAGAAGGTAATCCGGTATCCCACGGTGAAACGGATTGCATGAAGAACGCGGGTCGGCGCTCGGGTTATTCACGGGTCACCATGTATACAACGCTAAGCCCGTGCATGATGTGCGCCGGCACCATACTCCAGTTCGGCATTCAGCGCGTGGTGATCGGAGAGGACCGAAATTTCTCGGGCAACATCGATTTCTTGAGCGAACGCGGGGTAGAAGTCCTGTTGCTCAACGACCGGGGCTGTATCGAACTCATGTCCAAGTTTATCGCCGAGCGACCAGAGCTTTGGTACGAAGACATCTCCGGCAATGAATAAATAACTGCGAGCTATTTCGTCCCGTATAGCCTATCGCCCGCATCGCCGAGCCCCGGCAAAATATAGCCGTGGTCGTTTAGATGATCATCGATAGCAGCAGTGAAGATGGGAACATCAGGGTGCGCTTCCTGAAACTGTTTGACACCTTCTGGCGCTGCCAACAGACACACGAACTTGATATGTTTTCCGCCGGCCTCTTTGATGCGCTGTACGGCGGCGATCGACGAATTACCGGTAGCGAGCATGGGGTCGACGACAATGATTGGCCTTTCAGAGAGTTCTTCGGGAACTTTAAAGTAGTACTCCACTGCCACCAGCGTGTGCGGATCGCGGTACAGCCCGACATGTCCTACCCGAGCCGAAGGAACCAGGTCGAGCATACCTTCGAGTAGACCATTGCCCGCCCGCAACACCGATATGAGCACCAACTTCTTGCCAGTTAGCACCGTCGCATCCATGGGCGCAAGTGGCGTTTCTATTTTTTCCGTCCCGGTAGGCAGGTCGCCCGTAACCTCGTAACCAAGCAACAGAGCAATTTCACGCAACAATTGCCGAAAACTGGCGGTTGGGGTTTCCTTGCGACGCATCAGCGAAAGTTTGTGTTGCACCAGGGGATGATCAATAACGGTTACTTGGGCCATGGCTCTTCAGTCCTGAGTCGTAGGTTTTCGGGATAAACACGGCTGAGACGTGCCGGTTTTTATTGCAACGAGCGCTAATGGTAGCACTCGTTCGTTCTAATTATTCAATTGTGTATGCGCTTCAAAACACCGTCCCATCGCTGGTGACCCGAATGGGTGGCGTGCCGCCCGGTCTACGCTCGAAAGCGAGTCGGCGCCCTGCGCTCCAGGTCCCGCCCTCGAGTACCTTCGCCAACGGTAGAGAATCTGCATCCATGCCAAACTCGCTGCGTACCAGGGATGCGAGTCGATCCAACAAGCCAATGGTAAGGGCACGCCATTCCACCACCAGTTCCGAGGCCACATCGTGGGATTCTCCTTGAACGCGGGGGTCTTTGAGCACCAACACATCGAGGTCTATAAATAGTCCGCCGTTGCGATACTCGGCCAGACCGGTGAGTTCTTGCAACCCACTAACCCGCGTACCCACATCCTCGAGAGGCTCAACGAGTGAATAGGTGAGCCACTGCGATAGCTTATGAAACGGCACTAACCCATTGGTTTCGTCGTCTCTCCGCACCATTGGGTGTCGCCAGACATCCCCCAGATTGATGCCGCCGAGCTCGACACGCCCCGGCCATATCGCGCCGAGACTGACAAGTACGGCATCTAGTATGCGTCTCGCCGGCAATACACCACCGACGCTCTGCCCTTTCAAATAATCATACAAGTTACCGATACGCGGCGACCTTGAATCAAAGAACGCCGGGTTTTGCCGCAAGCACCGGCCAAGGGACTTAATAAGAGTGACACGACCATCGATACCAACTAAGGGATTGTCGGCTGAGACTTGGAACGCTTGCGCAAGCGTAGTCCGCTTGAAATCCTCCAGCGCCGCCGCGTCTGTACGCAGTGGTGATCCCGATTGACTCGAAAACGCGCCACTCGCAAACAAATCGAGGCTCGCAATCGCCAGTCCTTCTGAGCGACTGAATACTTTAGTCGTACTGGGTTCAATGTATCGCCAAGCATGGCCAGCCCCGGCGTCTAGCAATACGCTGGTTACCGCGAGATCTATGCGGATACGTGCAAGTTCGTCCTCATCGATCGGACCGGCGCTGTTTGCCAACGTCTGCCAACGGTCCAAGCCACCAGCGCTGAAATGACGCCAGCGGCTATGAAAGGGGATGTTGAGGTCGGGGTAGTTATCTCGAATCGTGTCACAAACGAAACGCGAAGCATCCTTTAGGCGCTTCGGCTTCACCAGAAAGTGTCGAAGATTTCCGTCTTCCGCCAGGCCGAGTAGCTCTGTGCAGCGCTCGCGCACGGCCTCCGGTGTTCGCAACGCGACAACTGCTTTATCAGCGTGGCTCATGGCAGCCTCAACGCTAGTCGTGCAGGTTGCGTCCCTTAGCGACCTTCAGCTCTTCGTCGCTTGGCAGCGGTTCCTCAGTAAAGTAACCGGCTGCCTTTTTGGCTTCCATTTCAACGGTGGCGTCATCGGGAATGAGTTCTTTTGGGATTGGGATTCGCTCTGCGATTTCGATGCCTTGACGCACGATAGCCTCGTGTTTCATGTTGCTCATAGACACGAAGCGGTCGATGCGGCTGACGCCCAGCCAAAGAAGTGCGTCTGGCATTAGTTCCTGAGAGCGCATATCTTGAACACCGGCTACACACTCTGTTCGTTCGAAATAAGTCTCCGCCCGATCGCCGCCTTCCTGGCGCTTGCGCGCGTTGTAAACTAGGAACTTGGTAACTTCTCCCAACGCTCGGCCTTCTTTGCGGTTATATATAATAAGTCCCACTCCATTTTTCTGCGCGGTCTCTATACACACCTCGATACCGTGAGCGAGATAGGGCCGACAGGTGCAGATGTCCGAACCGAATACATCGGACCCATTGCACTCATCGTGGACTCGGCAGGCTACGGCGCGTTCCGGATCAGTGATTGCCGCCAGGTCACCAAACATGTAAATGCTGATGCCACCGATCGGCGGCAGGAAAAGTTTGAGATCGTTGCGCGTGATGAGCTCGGTGTACATGCCGCCGGAATGCTCGAATAGTGCGCGACGCAATGTACTCTCAGACAAGCCGAAACGTGCTGCGATCCCTGGCAGATACCACACCGGTTCAACGGCCACCTTAGTCACTCGCACGTCACCGTTTTCCGTGAGCACCTTGCCATCGGGCTGCAAACGTCCGGTAGCAATGGCGTCCTTGATCTCGGGCATGTTCACCCGCGCGTTGGTCACCGCAATCGTGGGGCGAATGTCCCAGCCGTCCGCCAACTCCCGCGCGAAGACCTCACTAACCAAATGGCCATAGGGGTCAAGCGATACGATGCGGTCTGCATCGCCCCACTGTGGAAACGGCCCAATGTGCTCGGTTGGCGCCGTGTCGGTGAGATCGGGTTTGTGAACCGGATCAAGCGTGCCGGCGGCTACCGCCAGCGCTCGATACAGCGCGTAGGATCCGGAATGGGCGCCGATGGCATTTCGTCGCGCCGGATCTGTCAGCGTACCTATAACAGGCCCGCGTTCGGCGGGGGTCTTCGCACCCCATGTTATCGGCACTACCTCTTGAGTAGTGGTGGGATGAGACGTGAGCTTAATGTGCTTAGGGGACTGTTTTTTACCGCTCACAGAACAAAGTCTCCGGATGATGCTGAGACAAGCGTGGCTCGCATCGCCTTAGCTCGTTGTATCCCTTGAACGTTAGATTGGAAGAGCCTGGAAAAGACCGCAAAATATACACCAATATTAGTCTGCGTCCAGCGATTTCTCACGCCTCAGCGCTCCTCCTTATGGTAGGGGATCAGTAGCGCGGCCGGCGCCCGGGCATTACGCGCCAGCACCGCCATGGCGGCAACCGTAACCACAAACGGCAGCATGAGGAAAATCGGATACGGCAAATCAATGACGCCACCCGACTGTAAGCGCAACTGCAATGCATCCACCGCCCCGAAAAGTAGTGCTGCCACGGCGCACCGCCATGGATCCCAGCGGCCCAGTACCACCAATGCAATACATACCCAGCCGCGACCGGAGATCACGCCGAAAGTGAAGGCGTTGAACTGCGCCACGGAAAAGTACACCCCGCCGACACCGAAAAGTGCGCCAGATATCATCAACGCTTGATAACGGGCCCAGGCGACACGCACGCCGGCCGACGCTGCAGCATGGGGATTTTCACCAACCGTGCGCAGGCTCAATCCCCAAGGCGTGCGATACAACAAGAACGCGACCAATGGCACCAATAGAAATCCGATGTAGACCAACGCCAAATGATCGAATAGTACCGGACCGAAGAACGGAATATCCGATAACAGCGGTACGCTTACGGCTTCGAATGCTTCGACGTTAGGCGGCTGCGAAGGCTGGCCAAATACCAATCGATAACCGTAGAACGCCAAACCACTACAGACCATGGTGACACTGAGCCCGGAAACGTGCTGGCTCAAGCCAAGCGTCACCGTCAAAAACCCCATAAGCACACCGAAGGTGATGCCGGTAAGCGCGGCAGCAGCGACGCCGATCCACAAGTTGCCGCTAAAATAGGCAGCACAAAAACCCGTCATCGCCCCCAACAACATGATCCCTTCGATACCGAGATTGAGGATACCGGCACGCTCACTAAACATCTCACCCAATGTAGCAAACAATAAGGGGGTGGCGATGCGGATCATGGCCGCAAAGAAGCCGACTTGAAATACTTGTTCCAGAATCTCGCTAATTGTCAGGACCCCGCGTTGCTTACGTTAACTGTATCACTGCCCCGTACCCGCAATCGGTAAGTAGTAAACAGCAGTGCCACTAACATACAAATCAACGACACGCCTTGGATCACATCGGCCAAGAAGACCGGCACGCCGGTTGTTCGTGACATAGTCTCCGCCCCAGTGGCGATCGCGGCGAAGAATATCGCAGCCGGGATTACTCCGAGCGTGTTAAGCCTGGCAAGCATGGCGATAACGATTCCTGTATAGCCGTATCCCGGCGACAGCGAAGCCATGACCTGAAAGTGAAGCCCCGCCACCTCGCCAACCCCGGCGAGTCCCGCCAAACCGCCGGAGATAACCGCCGTTAAAAACACGACGCGCTTAACCGGCAAACCGCCATGCGCGGCGGCCCGTACATTTTCACCGACCGCCCTAATTGCGAAACCGAGAGTAGTGCGCGTCATCAACAGCCAAACCAAGATGGCGGTGACACCGGCTAACAACACGCCGAGATGCAAGCGCGTGGGCTGGAGGAGAATGGGATACTCGGCATCCATACGAATGTCGGGCGAATCCGGATAGCCGCTTAGTGGATCCTTCCATGGGCCATCGACCAGCGCCAACATCAGATAGAACATGACGAAATTAAGCATCAGGGTGGCAACCACATCGTCGACGCGATAGCGCAGTTTCAAAACGGCGGGCAAAGCTGCCCAAAGGCCGCCGGCAACGAAGCCGGCGATAATCATCAGGGGCACCAGTGACCAAACCGGTAAGGCTTCACGCGCGCCGATAAAGGCGGCGGCCATAGCCCCCGCTAGCAACTGTCCCTCGGCGCCGATGTTCCAGAACTTGGCGCGGAACGCTACTGCCACCGCTAGTCCCGTGAAAACCAACGGCGCCGCCTTGACCAGCGTTTCAACGAAGTTGAATTTACTACCGAAAGCGCCTTTGAATAGCGCGCCATAGGCCGGCAGTATGCCCGCGCCGGCCGCGATGATAAGCCCGCTGCAAAGAACTAATGTCGCCAGCAACGCCAACAACGGCAAGCTGATGTTGAGCCAGGTTGGAGTATGAGTCCGAGGTTCGAGGACTAGTTTCACGATACCAACAGGCCGCTTATGCCGCCTCCGTGGAACCTGCCATAAGCAGTCCTATCGCCGTGGACGTGGTCTTTTTGGTTTCTACATCACCAACGATACGACCTTCGTACATAACTAGAATGCGATCACTAAGCGCGAATAGTTCTTCTAAATCTTCGCTAATAAGAAGGACACCGCACCCGTTTGCACGCAACTCCAAAAAACGATTATGTACAAACTCCACTGCCGCCACGTCGAGCCCACGTGTAGGTTGTGACGCCACTAGTACCAGCGGATTAAAAGCAAGTTCACGTGCTAGCAATGCCTTTTGTAGATTGCCACCCGAGAGCATACCGGTACGCATGCTTACATCGGCACCACGAATATCGAACTTTTCTATCTGTTGCTTGACGAACTGACGAATCGCTTGACCGTTCAACCATCCTAAACGGCTAAAGGGTGACTGATGCACGCGCGGCAACACCATACTATCTGACAGCGGCAGCGTCGTGAGTAACCCATCCCCTATTCGATCTTCCGGGATATAAGCAACACCGTGCTGTTGCATAATCCTGGGACTCGCTCTATCCACCGACACGCTATCGACTTCGATGCGTCCGCCTGACGGCGTCAATACGCCCGCGATTACCTCCGCCAACTCACGCTGTCCGTTGCCGGAAACACCGGCCACCCCGACAATCTCCGCCGCGTGCACATTAAGGTTGACATCATGCAGCCTCAGTAGATGACCACGTCCGCCATCGACGGTTACATTCGCGAGGCGCAACAGTGATCGCCCACGCTCGACTGTGGGCTTCGTCAACGGTTGCAATTCGCGACCACACATTAGCTCGGCCAGCCGCAGGTGTGTGACGGAATCGTCGTTGGTCACCGTCGCCACCATTTCGCCGCGCCGCATAACTGCTACGCGATGCACAATGCTCAATACTTCATGTAGCTTATGGCTTATTAAGATAACACCGACACCGTCGGCGACCATGGCACGCACGGCTTGGAACAGCCCCTCGGCCTGTTGAGACGTCAACACTGACGTTGGCTCATCCAATATTAGAATTTTGGCGCCCCGAAAGAGCGCCTTGACGATCTCGAGGCGTTGTTGCTCTCCGACCGTAAGCCCTGAGACCTCGCGCGCCGGATCCAGCTCGAGTCCGTAGTGACTACCAATCCGATGTAACCGCTCTCGTGCCGTGGCTCCATCCAATGTGCCTCGTCGCCCCGGTTCGCCCACCATGAGGTTTTCTAGCACACTGTGTCGCGGTACCAGGTGGAAGTGTTGGTGGACCATTCCGATTCCCAAAGCCAACGCATCCGCGGGCGTGTGATTGGATACGGACCGCCCTTCTATAGCGATGGTGCCAGCGTCGGCACCGTACATGCCGAACAAGATGTTCATGAGCGTGGTTTTGCCGGCGCCATTTTCGCCCAGTAGGCCCAACACCTCGCCACGGAACAATTGCAGGTCTATGGATTTGTTTGCGTGCACGCTACCGAAATGCTTGTCGATGCCGCGCATCTCGAGTAGCGGGAGGGGAGAATCTGTCATGTTAGTGTTTGCGCGGCCCAGCCTCGAGTCTCAGATCGACTCGAAACCGAAGTCTCCAAATCTTCCAGATAGGATCAAGGCGCCCCATGCGGGGCGCCCTGAATTAACGCAAGTATTGGCTACTCGGACTTGGGCGCGCTTTCGTCGATCGGAATGCGGAAAGTTCCGTCCAATATCTCTGCTTTGCGCTTGGCAACCAAATCCTTTATCCCGCTCGGGAGCTTGCTATCCCACTTATGATAGGGCGCGAGAAAAGACCCGCCTTTACCCATGAAGGAGAATTGCCCGAAGTCCTGGGATGTGAAGACACCGGCCTTTACCTGATTCACAACCTGCTTGACGGTAGGCCACATATCCCAAACCACACTCGTCACCACGGTGTCAGGGCCAAGCTCCCATTGATCAGACATATTGCCGATGGCAGGGATTCCCTTTTCCTTAGCTGCCTCGATAACACCAAAACGCTCAGCATAAATAACATCCACCCCTTGCTCGATCTGTGCGAGTGCCGCCTCCTTGGCCTTCGGTGGGTCAAAGAACGATCCGATGAAAGAGAACTTACACTTGACGGCCGGGTTTACTTCCTTTGCACCAGTGCAAAACGCATTGCACAGCCGGTTCACCTCGGGAATAGTCATCGCCGCTACCGCGCCGACCGTGTTCTTCTTGGTCAACTTGCCCGCGATCATACCGGCCAGATAGGCTGGTTCATGGACCCAGTTATCGAACACCGCAAAGTTGGGCTCAGCCGGCCCAATCCCCGAACCGAAAGTGAACGCGGTCTTGGGGTAAGATTTGGCAACGCGCCGTGCGATACGCTCCGCGCCGAATGCATCACCCATGATGAGATCATAACCACCCTCGGCGTACTCACGCATCACCCGCGCGAAGTCCGCTGACTTTACACTCTCAGACCACGTGTACTCGATGCCGAGCTCTTTCTCGGCCCGCTTCAATGCTACGTGAATCTGATTTACCCACGGCTCCTCGATAGGCGTTTCGAACACAGCCGCTACACGCAGCTTTTTCCCAGCCACAGCGTCCGTAACGACGAGGCCAAACATTGCCACTGTGACAAACAACGTAGCCATCGCACAGAATGCGGAATTCAAGCTTGTTTTTTTCATTCAGTTCCTCCTCTAACGAAAATCAAGACGTGACGTGTTGAGATGGTGATAAACCCCTCAAACTGGCCGCGAGAGGTGCGATCACAGTATACGGAAAGACCCTTGGCCGATCCAATTCCCCGGGGCGTGGCCCGAGGTCTCAGAAATCTTTCAGCCTTTTAGTTGTTTACGAGTCGAGAAAACCGGCAATCGTCGCTTTACGGATCATTTCCTTGTCCGTAAACGGGACATCTACCAGCCATCTAAACTACTGGCTAGCTGCCGCCCATTCAGATACTCGCGATAGAACGCCGATGATGATTGGACGTACTTTGCCTGTTGTGCCCAGCGCGTATGCTAGAAATTTCTTATTTCCGATAGATCAAGAAAATCTGCACGCGGTACGCCATCGCCAACGTCCATTTTTCCAACCCTCACCTACTTAATGCCAGCGCTAAGGAAGCTGGTCGAGGGAGAACAACGGGGGCGTCGTCATTGCCTGCTCGAGCTGGGCAATTGTAATGTTGGCACCAGTGAGGATGAGCACGATGCGCTTGCCTCTAATATCTTCTCGGTGGGCGAAGACACCCGCTAGCGCCGCGGCGCCGGCTGGCTCCACCAGGATGTGGGCGCATTCGGCCAGGGTATGAACGCCGGCGAGCAGTTGCTCATCGCTAGCAAGCCAGGCATCGTCCAGTAGATCCCAGAGTACATTCAGCGCCAGCGTGGGCGGTACACGGGTGACCAAACCGTCGGCCAGCGTGTCGATGGGGTGCTCGACGATTTTACGCGCGTGAAAACTGTGCGTAACCGCCGGTGAACCTTTTGCCTGCACAGAGACGACTCGTGCGTGGGGTTGAATCGCTTTAAGCGCTGTTGCACAGCCCGCAGTAAGATTGCCACCACCTAAAGGAATCGCGAGCAAGTCCACGTCCGAAAGCGTTTCTGCCACTTCTAGTCCCGCCGTGCCCGCCCCTTCCATAATGTCTACATCTTCACCATCATCAAGAAACAAGCCGCCATGATCGTCGGTAAACTGACGGGCGGCATCCTTGGCTTCATCGATGTCGTCACCGATCTCGTGCAATGTGCCGCCAAATGTCTTGATCATGGTGGCTTTGACAGAATTAGCAGGACTAGGAAGGAAGATGTCGGCCCGAAGATCAAGCACGCGCGCGGCATAGGCAACACCTTGGCCGTGATTGCCCGTCGATGAGGTCACGGCCCCCCTCGTGCCTTTAGACTTTGCCTTAATCATGGCGTTAAGCGCACCGCGAAACTTAAACGAGGCAATCGGTGTGATGGTTTCGTTTTTCAGCCACACGTCGGCATCTAGCGCCCGCGACAGAATATCCGAGCGCATCAACGGCGTTTCAGGTAAGTACGGTCGCAAACGTGCTTGCGCTTCACGAATGCCGGTTAGCGTTGGGCGGTTCATGGCGGCTTTTCCTAGATCAAAACACAAGGGAGTAACAACGACATGATACTAGCTTTGACTTTTTTTTGATGCGTCTATGGCAACCTTCTCAAGCTGCGCCAACAAATACGTGAAGAGAGAATTGCCGCGCTCACTGCATTCCAAGCAGACATTAAATCCGGTGCCTTTCCACGCCCAAACCATCAGTGAATATGCCAGCGCAGGAACTTGCCGTATTCCGGGACACACTTGCGTTCTTGAGTAGTTAGTAAGTGTCTCGATGTAAAGCCACTGCCGCCCCTGCATCAATCGCCATCAGCGCAAGGCTATTTAAGCCGAAAACAATCTGCTTTGGTCTAGCGGTCCGTATTATGCTGTAATCAGCGATACGATCATCCAACCGAGGATTCGCACATGAAAAGTCTTCGCTGCAAGGATCTCGGCGTAGATTGTGATTTTATGACGTCGGGTGACACCAACGAGGTCGTAATCACCAACATGTTTGCCCATTCCGTCGAACATCATCACGAAAAACACGAGCAGATGTTCGGTGACAAGGCCGCCGCCCTAGTAGGCGACATGGAAGGAGCGATCAAAGACGCATAGCAAGCCAGGCGTTTATCAGCTCCTGTTCTGCTTGTTGCTTAAGTTGGCGTGGCGACAAAAAGCTGACGCCGCAGGAGGCCCTCATTTAAAACTGAAAGCTTCGATCGCCAGTCGGCCAGTCGTTCATCAAACTCGGTGACACCGATCAGCATTGTTAACGCGTCTTTTCGTTCTTCGTCCGCGCGAAGTTGGCGGCGGCACGACGCGACGTAGTCCAGCGTAATGTCCTGGTAATCGAGAACGGTCCAACCCGTCTGATGGAGCAAGCTTGGATAATCAATGTCAGACTCGATGTACTCGGGACCATTTCCCACCGCCCGTCGGTAGTCTTCACCTGAAAGCCCCGGCGTCACCGAGATCACCGTAAACACCATACGCCCGCCGGCACGGATTACTCGTTGGCAGGCTTCTAGCACCACGCGCTTCGGCCTAAGGCAACAGAGGAGATCACTGTGGCTAACCGCATCGAAGCTGCCATCACGAAACGGTAGATATGCCCCATCGGCGAGGGCAACCCAACAAGTGCCTGGGATACGATCCTTGGCCGCTCGTTCGGCCGCGATGCGAAGACTCGTTAATGGAAGATCCACGAGCACCACATCGCAACCACTGGTCTCGGCCATGTATAGCCCCGGCCAACCGGAGCCCGCCCCCACATCCAGGAGACGTAAGCCCGGTCGCAACCCTAAGAGTGTACTAATTTGTTGTGCTTCATCGCGGGTGGTCCAACTATTGCCGCCGTAGTCGCAACCGCAAACACTGCGCTCGATCGACAACATGACGGGTGATTGAGCTCTTAGATAGAGCGCGTCAAACCGTTCCCGTTGGGCCTGTTCTTCTGGATTCCGCTTCATCGGTTTGCGTTCGATAACTGACACAATTCCCCATCGTGCTCTAAGCTCGTGACTCCACTTCACCGGGATTTCCCCTCAAAAGCAACAGATAACCACTCGGCGCCAGTGTGATTCGAAGCACGGACGTATTGCCTGCGCGGCATCCCGGCAGCGCAGGGGTGTATAATCTTGAAAATGCTCGGACCGAATTACGGTGAGTGGTGGAACGAGCGCCCGGCGAGCAAGCGAGCGCGCCTCGGACTTGCGATTATTCCTTTTATTCTAATTTTGCTCTGGGTGCTGTACCTGTACCTGTCCGGCGCACGTCTAGGTGTTCAACTCTTTAACGCGGTTGAGCGCGGTGATGTCACCGAAGTGCTCAATTTGCTGGAGCGCGGTGCGTCGCTAGGGGTGCAGAATCGTGATGGCGCTAGTCTGCTTCACTGGGCGCAAGAGTTCAGCCACCCTGATCTTGCGGCGTTGCTCATCCGTGAAGACATCGACGTCAATATTGTCGATCGTTACGGCATCGCCCCCATTCACCAGGCGGCTAGCCGTGGCGATGCAACACTCGTTAAGCTGCTGCTCGAAAACGGCGCAGATGCCAACATCAAGAGCGAGCGTTACGGATCGCCACTGCACTGGGCATCGCATGCTGGCCATGTCGACATATCGCGCATGTTGCTCGACGCCGGCGCAATGATCGATGCCAACGACCAGTTGCATCGCACGCCGCTTCATCATGCAGTGTTGCTCGGACATCGAGAGGTGGCCGAATACTTGGTGTCACGGGGCGCGGATGTGAACGCCAAGGATTCGAGTGAGCGTATGCTATTGCACTGGGCCGCGAGAAGCCGCCGACCAGACCTTGCTGCGTTTCTGATCGCGCTCGGTGCCGACGTCAACGTCCTAGACGGCAAGGGCAACACCGCGCTTCACCACGCCGCCCGCTATGGCGACGCCCAACTTTCAACCGTCCTCGTCGAAAACGGTGCGGTGGTGAATGCGAGTACACCCGGTCTTCATGTCACGCCGCTTCACCTGGCTGCGAGACACGGACACGTAGAGACAACCCGGGTTCTTTTGGTTAGCGGCGCCAATGTGAATGCCCACAGCAAGCTTTACGGCACCCCGCTTCACTGGGCCGCCGATAGCGGTCACTGGACCACCGCCAAGGCGTTGCTCGAACACGGTGCAAATAAAAACGCGCTGGATGATCATCTACTGACGCCAGCCCAGAGAGCGACGGAGAGAGACCATACAGATCTGGCCGCGCGGCTTGGCGCCATTGACGCGGGGTCGGCGATGATTGCATCGAACCTTCCGCGCACGCCGCTGGACAACGCGTCGAATCAGGACTGCGTCTTACCGAGACGAATGAATTCTGCGAGCCGAATCTTCCTCGACAACTACATTGGCGGCGATATCTCGATTGCAGAGTTCCGGCGCTGGTTCTCGATGCCCAATTCCGAGTATCTCGCGCTCAGCACGTGCCTACAAGGTTTGCACGAGTAAGCGTCGCGCGTCGTCAAAGAGATCTCGATGATATGCGAGAGCTACCATCTTCGCTCCGGACCACCACAAACAATGGGAGTGACAATGGTTTGGCTAGAGGCATTGAGTTACGTAATCACGATCCTGGGTTTTCCTGCTGCCATCTGTGTGTTCGTATACGAACATGGAAGGCGTCTATCCAACGAAGAAAAGGAACTGCATCGGCACCTTTCAGAAGAGTACGACAACTTCTTGAGATTGGTGCTGGATAATGCCGACCTTTTGCTTTTGAGGCGATCCAAGAAACCACCATCCCCTTCAGAAGAACAATCGGAGCGGCGGGATATCATCTTTAGGATGTTGGTGTCTCTCTTCGAGAAGGCCTACATCATACTCTATGCTGAAAACATGGGCCGAGACGCAAAACGCCGCTGGCTGTCATGGGAAGACGACATGAGGGAATGGTGCCGAAGAGAGGATTTTCGTGCAGTGTTACCCGAGTTACTTGAAGGTGAAGACGATGCGTTCAGCCGACACATTCTCGCCATAGCACAGCCAGAAGTCCTAACCACTTCCGCTTAGAGACAACAAACAAATACGGTCAGGCTCCAATTCACCTAACCCCACTTCTCTTTGCACCTTTTAACTTAGCCGCTCGCCTTCTTGAGGAATTCAGACGCGGCTGCCCCAACAAGCTTTGGCAGATGCGTGTAAATGTATCGTACGCCCGAGCCAAGAATAGCATCGAGGTTATCCACCGAGGCCGGCATGCCTGGTATTTTACCGGCAGACGTTATTTTTAGCAGTGTACGCTCGATTGCGTTTTTCACCGGTTCTGCCTTGGGATTGCCCGGATGGCCCATCGATTGCGACAGATCGGATGGGCCTATGAAGAATACATCCACGCCCTCCACCGTGAGAATCTCATCGACGTTCTCGATCGCAGCGACGTGCTCGAGTTGCACGCATACCAGGGTCTGTTCGTTGCTGTGTTTTATAAATTCATCCATGGAGTTAGATAGCCCGTAGCTATCGGGCCGCGTGCCAGCGGCGAGGCCTCGGTTATCCCCGGGGCCAAACTTGACCGCCGCGACAGCCTGCCGCGCATCTTCCGCATTGTTGACATGAGGAACCTGCACGCCCATGGCCCCGCGATCCATGACACTGGAGATATCTTCTTTGTGATTAGTCTTGGGCCTGACAATTGGCGTAATGCCGCTCGCCTCCGCCGCCATAATCATCAGCTCGGCCGTTTCCAGATCTATCGTTCCATGCTCCAGATCGATCAACACCCAGTCGAAACCCGCATACCCTACCATCTCGACAATTTGTGGTGATGGCACCATGATTGAGCAGCCCAAGGCCGCCTCACCGCCCAGTAGCTTGGATTTCATCCGATTGGTTTTCATTAGGAATGCCCCGGCGACGTGTAGTGCAACAACGTTTCGATGAGGTCGTCCATCAATTCGGGCTTGCCGGTGAAATCCTGAGACAGTTGCAGGTCCGTGGATCGCTTGAAGAACCGGCTGGTTGCTTCGGTCATGATTGGGTCGAACTGCATGTCCTTTAGAAGACCGATCACTTGATTCATTTCATGATACCGCCTTTCATGCGCCACACCATGAGAGCAGGCCCAATTGCGCGCCGCGTTCTCGAAGCCGCCGTCGGCCATGAGGGTTGTGACTTCCTGCACCAGCACTCATAGCGAACCGTCGGCATCGTGTACTTCATCGCCGGTTAGGGCCGGATGGAAAGTACATATAATTCGCATGCGTGTCTTCGCCCGAATTCGATGACGGTCATGATCGTTCATGGCGTAGAGAGTCCCGGGCTTTACCTCGTGAATCGTGCCGTTGTCCAACTCCTCCACCGTCCCCTCGCCCTCGATGCAATAACATGCCTCGAGATGATTCTTCTGCCACAGGTCCATTTCGAAACCGGGTTCAAGGATGCTGTCCGTCAAGGTGACGCCCATACCGTCCTCTTCGTGTAGCAGCCGCAAACTCGACCATCGGTCGCCGTGCGCATCTCCCTTTGTCCCGATAACGTTTTCTTTCGTTTTAACAATCACAGTCCTAGGCTCCCTTATCAATTACTCGCAAAAACGTTGGTGGGCTTGAGGATGATAGCGCTGTATGCCCGTGCGTACTATTATCAACAAACCTCATAGGATCGATACCGTCACCCCAGATTGGAGGCTACGATGATGGACAGGAAACAGATACCAACAAAAAACCGACGCAAAATTGGCGAGGTCACGTTTCTCATGGAGGAAATGACGGCCGACGGGCGGCAAGCGCTTCTTGCGTCTACGTCGAGACAGCGTTGGAGCCGGATAACAAGGTGTCTTTTTCGAAAAAGAAGTCTTCCCACCTTTGTGTCGGGGAAAAAGATCCGAAGTGATACCGATATCAGGCTTGATGACTAAAAGAGGAAGCTTGTTTCATGACCAACGAAGGAAACTATTCAACGGAGGGTGGCTGCACCTGTGGCGCCCTGCGCTATCGAATGACAAGCAAACCGATGTTTATTCACTGTTGTCATTGCCGATGGTGTCAGCGTGAAACCGGGGCATCTTTCGCGCTCAACGCGATGATTGAAGCCGATCGCGTCGTCTTGTTGAGGGGCTTTCCCGAAGCGGTGGACACACCATCAGAAAGCGGAAAAGGACAAAAGATCGTTCGCTGCCCTGATTGCCATATCGCCCTGTGGAGTAACTATGCCGGAGCAGGTGATGCGCTCCGCTTTATTCGTGTCGGCACCCTCGATGAGCCGGATCGCCTCACCCCCGATGTCCATATCTACACGGCGTCGAAACAACCCTGGGTCGTACTTCCGCCAGGTACCCCCGCCTTCGAAGAGTACTACGATCGTAACGAACTCTGGCCCGAAGAAAGCCTCGCGCGCCGCCGCGCGGCGCTCGTTGCCTGACGCGTCGACCCTGATGCGCCTGCTATTCCGGCGCCATGCCCTTGTCCGTGAGCTCCTTGATAGCACTTTCGGTTTTCTGTAGACCTTCGAGACCCATACCTCGGAGCACGTGTGCCGCTTTGGTGAACTGAATGTTGTCGTAACCGACTATCTCGATTCGATTTCCCCACGGATCCAGGAAATCGAGAAACCGGCCCGGGAGTGTTTCAACACCCATTACCTCCAACGCGGCGCGTACCGCCTCCTTATCTGATACCACCAACCCAAAGTGGCTACCGTCGTTCTGCGGTTGACGCCGCCCTTTCTGCAGCGCGAGAAACTGATCGCCGAGGTCGATGAAGGCCATGCTGTCGCTCTTCCCGCGTAGTTCGAAGTCGACGAAGCCGCGATAGAACTCCAGCGCCGCGTCGATATCGCCTACTTCCAACGCTACGTGATTAAACCCCACGGCCCGTGCTTTAATCTGTTCGCTCAGCTGGCAACTCCTCATGTAACCGGCCCACAAGCGGAAATTGGGCAATCAACAGAAAGAAGGCTTTGAACCTCCGTTTGAATTCCAAATGCAGACGTTCGTTAGTCAAGCCTATAAAGAACTTGTGCAACATTCTTGATTATAACGTTACACGCCGAGCCCGCCAGAGATCCTGAATTACACAATTCGATTCATTTCCGCTCGCGACCTCCCGAACATGGCGGAAACGTCCCGCGTGTATAAGCGTGCCTCTTCAAGCTCAGATTTATGTGGCTGCGGCCTGCTTTTTCATCAGCCGGTCGATCCTATTCGGTGGGGAAGCCCGAGGCGATCCAAGCGGTCGTTCCGCCCGCCAGGCTCTTGACGTTCTTGTAGCCGAGAGACTTGAGCAGCAGCATTGCGGTGAGCGATTCCTCTCCCACGTTGCATAGGGCGATCAACAGCGCATTTCGATCACTGGGCAGAGCATGATTCCGATCACTTATCTGGTCGACGGGGATGTTTATCGCGTTCGCGGCGTGCCCCTGAGCGTAATGCGCCTCGGAACGGACATCGATCAGTATCGGCCTACCCGACTGTAACAGTTCCGCGACCTCACTCATGTCAATCGCGTCTGAGGATCGGCGCGCATGGTCAACCAGCGCCTTCCACCTCGCCTCGCCCAGACTTGGACCCGTCGCGACCGCATCGGCCGTTTCCGCGGGAAACAGCTCCGGCAAGTGTCTTCTCATCGAAGTGGCATATTTGAATACGTTGTCGGCAAAGATCACCACGACGAGCGTATTCGGCTCGTCCGGAACTACTTCAAACGTGCCCGCGAGCGCCATCCCCGAGCTCGGGCCGGCCATGAGGCTCTCCTCGCGATTCAGACGCAGGCAGAGCCGGTACGCGACCTCGTTGCTCACCTCCACCGTCCCGTCGTACTCGTCGGGGCAATACAGCTTCGTCTGGGCGAGCTGGCGGCTACTGCGCACCCCCGGAATGTCATGCCCTTCCTCCGGATGCACACCCAACACTTGCACCGCAGAGTTTTTCTCCTTGAGGAACCTGCCGGTGCCGGTGATCGTGCCGCACGTTCCCAACCCGGCGACGAAGTGCGTCACCTTCCCTTGGGTCTGTTTCCAGATCTCGGGACCGGTCGTCCGATAGTGCGCCCCGGGATTGGCCTCATTCTCGTACTGATTGAGCATGTGAAAATCGGGTCGTTCCGAGATCTCGATAGCCTTGGCGATCGCTCCCTCGGGCGCCCCGGGCGCAGGACACAAAGTATCGTCCAGCTCAATCACATCGCTGCCGAAAAAGCGCAGCACCGTTCGTTTTTCCAGCGGAATAGCCTCGGATAGTGGTGTCGTCAACTGATAGCCCTTGGCGTTCGCCATCATCGCCAAGGCGAGGCCGGTGTTTCCAGATGTGGGCTCGACGAGCTTTTCGATATCGTCGAGAATCCCCCTTTGTTCCGCATCGCGCAGCAGGTTGTCGGCGATCCGATCTTTGACTGCGCCAAATGGGTTGTACCACTCTAGCTTGGCGAATACCTTGGTATGCTTAAACGGCACGACACGGTTCAGGCGCACCATCGGGGTAGGATTATCTTCGTTCGATAGCAGTCCAAGCACCGAATCGTACACCCGCAACGTGTGTTCACTCATGTGTTCATAGCTCCTGGTCATGGCAGGGCTAGCGGGCGGCGCTCAGATACCCGGCCGAGGCTCTCCGTCTATCATCTCGCTCGAGCTCAAACGCGAGGTACTCCGCGATAGCCCGCATACCTGAACGCCCCGCCTCGGCCTCGGCGCTCGGGTTGTAGTTGGTGTTCGTATTGACATCGTAGGTGTAGGCCACACTCCTCTCGTCGACGATGAACTCGATTCCGGCGATGTGTATGTCGTTGGCCTTGAGGAAACGCTCATAGCGCGGAATGAGCGGGTGGCTGAACTCCTCCAGTATCCGAAACCGTGTTGCAATCGACTCGCTAGCCGGATCACCTGCCGCGCAGCTCTCGGCCGGACAGAGCTCGAAACCCTGCGACGTATCGACCTCGACTGCGTAGAGAAAGCGTTGGCCGACGAACTCGCAGCGCGTAATGCGCTCATCGGGGGCCGGCACGTACTGCTGAACGAGCGTCACGCCATCGATTGGCGGCTCGTACTCCGGACCTTCGAGATACGTGGCCAGCTCGTCGAGCGAGCGACACAAGCGGACGCCAAGACCTTTCCCGCCCCGGTTGTGCTTGGTGACGAAGGGGCCCGCCATGCGCCGCGCCGCGCCGAGGATTTCGTCTCGCCCGATTGCGGCGACGGTGTGAGGCGTGCGGATCCCGTGGCGCTCGAGGGCAGTGAGCTGCGCTACCTTGCTCACCTCCAGCGCAAGCGCGCGGCTTGCGTTCAACACCCGGCGCTCGTGCAACTCGAGCCAGGCCAGCAGGCAGGCCGTGTACTCGGGACCATAGCGGTGATCGCGGGTGTGCGAGGAGGCGCTCATGCGATTGTAGAAGATGCCCTCGGGCGGGGGACGGGCGAGATCCAGGTGCCCTTCGTCCAAGAACCACAGCTCATACGGGAGGCCTAGACGAGCGAGCTCCGCCTCAAGCGGCGCGGTCCAGGCTTCGTTTTCGTGCAAGACGTGCACGCTTGCCATCGATGTCGTGTCCAGAAGGCTCCGGAATCAGCATGTCAAAACAATATTCCTTAAGATGCAATATAATGGCGATGAAAATGAATCATTTTCCTATTTACGGGCGATTTCATGAAAACTGTACATACCTGAGGAACCAACCGGAATGAAGGTGTCGGAACCAATAGAAACCCGAAGTTTGGGCCGAATCGACATCGCTATCCTCGACGCCCTGCAAACCGATGCCACCGTCTCGGTCAGCGCGCTCGCGAAGCGGGTCGGACTCTCGACCACCGCGTGCTGGAATCGGGTGCAGCGCCTGGAGGCCGACGGGGTAATCACGCGTCGGGTTGCGCTCGTCGATCCGGCCAAGGTCGGAGCAGGGCTCTGTGTCTTCGTGAGCATTCGCACGAGCGAGCACTCGGGAGAGTGGTTGGAGGTTTTCGCCGAGAAGGTGAGCGCGATGCCGGAGGTCGTCGAGTTCTACCGCATGGGCGGCGACGTCGACTACATGCTGCGAGTGCTGGTATCCAACATTGACGCCTTCGACGCGTTCTACAAGCGACTCGTCGACGGTATCACGCTCGCGGACGTGACGTCGCGGTTCGCGATG
>CAXMNC010000133.1:0-1796 GCA_964194625.1 Acidiferrobacterales bacterium | reverse complement strand
TTTTCGGCGTTACGCGTACTGACCGGCATTATGGGTGCGCCAATTGCGGGCGGGACATCGGATCGCCTGGGTCGACGCTGGCCGGTCATGGCAGTGGGGCTGACCATAGGAGCTTTTGGAACATGGCTGATGGGCGGATCGGTTATCTGGGTGGCGCTGTTTGGGGCGATCCTAGCGGCCATTACATCCGGCAGCGTCTCGGCATTGTCACCGGCGATTATTGGGGATGTAGTCGAGGAAGGCCGTCAATCTCGTGCGTTGAGCGTGGTGTTCTCGATGGGGGATGTGGCTAGCGCACTCGGGCCGCCACTCGCGCTGGGCTTGCTGGGAGTGCTTGGAATATCGGGTGTGTACCGGATGAGTGCGATTGTCCTGGGGTTGGCAGCTCTATTTGCCCTTATTCAACTATCGAGAGAGCCGCTTCGAGCAGCAACGCAGTAGATTCGATCGAGGCTACCTAAATTTCACCGTCTTCTCGAATGTAGACCGTGAGTTCACCGCCCCCGTCGTCGACCACTTGGACTGTGAACCCCGGTTTGCCGACTAGATTAAACCAATCCGTTGTCCGGCTGGATAGCTTGGAGAGCGGCAAACCTCCAACACTGATCTTGTACTTGGCTCCAGCCGGAGCGTACCTTCCATACCGAAGAAGAAAACCGAAGCTTTCATCGTCGAGTCCGATGGCCTCGAGCGCGGCTGTCGTCAACGCAAGTGGTGAATAGGCCGCTTGGATGATGGTAGGAAGATGTGGTTGAGGCTTATTGTCCGATTCTGAAACGATACCGCGGGTCTCGATTTGTTCATCCACCGCGCTCTGAAGTCGATGAATGATTTCAATGTACTGAGCCTCTGCACTCTTTCGCTCGGAGATATCTTCGACCATCGATACCCCATAAAGCGGTGTTCCCTCAGGAGATCGAAGCACAGAAGCGGTGATGTTTGTCCAAATCGCCTCCCCGTCCTTGCGGATCATGCGCTTGTCAATTTGACCGTATGGCAGGTCTCCTGCGATTACTTGTTCGGCAAGCATGAGATCCCTTTCCACATCTTCTGTATATGTGATTTCGGGAAACGTGAATTGGCGGATTTCGGTTTGGGTATAACCGTACATTTCAGATAAGCGGGAGTTGATCTTGAGATACCGATGATCCATATCGACGATTGCCAGGCCGAGAGGCCCGTCGTCAAATGCGTGCCACAGGGTTTCGTCTGGTTTCTGGAGAAAATCTTTCATGTCTAAGCGATTGCAGGAACGCCAAACTGCGCGCATGGCACGTATGGAACAATCAAATTTCCCTGCGTATTTCCTTTGGCGTAACGTCGCCAACCCAACAATATTAGCTGAAACTTATTGTTAAATCACCAGAACCCGTGCCTAGGATTCTCTACGTATTTGGGCCTAGGAAGGCGGGCTCCACCACATCTTGCTGCGTGGGAAGGGGAGAATTTGGGTTGGTTAGCGGGATTCAGCTGGGGAGGTGATCGGGGGACTATGCTCGCGCACAGCGCGCCGAGGAGGTACATCGCTGTCGAATTCATGATCAAGTGGGCTGCGCACCGCAAACCCGCCTCTGTTCAGCACATGCGTGTAGATCATGGTTGTCTTGACATCCTTGTGGCCAAGAAGGTCCTGGACTGTACGGATGTCGTACCCATCTTCAAGCAAGTGCGTCGCGAAACTGTGTCGAAAGGTGTGAGTACTCACCCGCTTATCAACTCGGCACAATCGTGCGGCCCTTTGAACGGCTTTTTGCAGTCCGCTGGTGCTCATATGGTGACGCCGCATTGTGTTGGCG
>CAXMNC010000132.1:0-3980 GCA_964194625.1 Acidiferrobacterales bacterium | reverse complement strand
ACCCTGCGAGATCAGATCACTTCCAACCTCGAGCGGGCGTGGGAAATTACGGGCCGGAGTGAGGATGAGCTAACCGGTACAATGATTCAGATTTCGCAAGTGGTGGCGCGACAGTTTAGGAGCTGATGCGAGACTGGCGGCATGGTATCTGCCTTTCGCCTATCAAGCGTACAAAGAAAACCCCGCCTTTGAGCGGGGTCAGCTAAGGAGATTTAGTACTGGAACTACCCCAACGGCCTTTCCCTTTTGGGCCTTCTTTTATGGTCTTGTTTTCCAGTACGTGTTGGCAGTGTCTACCCAGCACAAACGTTAGGCTATCAGACAACTTTTCGACTGCCTAGACTGCAGAGGGGAATAGGTTGCGGTCATCAAGTCACGGGCCGAGATGATAGGTCACTTGAGGTCGTTGTAAGCAAATACATCTCGAAAGACAATGAATAAAATACGTCAAGTTCCTGAATACATTACGATAAGATGAAATGGGAAAACACGGGGCGTCCTAGACTGGAATTTTGCAGCAAGACTCCAAAGACTGTGAGAATCTCAATCATCGTTGGAGGTTGCTAATCATTTGCTAATCAACTGCCCGTAACTAGTCGGTATTAGACGGGACAACACGCCCACTATGAGCCAAGTAAGTCCCTATAATAAGGACTCTTTGGTATCAGAGGGGACAGTAGGGGATAGGGAGCCGCAATCTTGAAAACCGTTGACCCGTAAGGGTCCGGGGGTTCGAATCCCTCCCTCTCCGCCACGCATACGACAAAGGCCCGTCAGGGCCTTTGTCGTATGCAATGACGATGGCTCGATGCGAACCCCGGACCAAACCGTATATGCGCGCGGCCTTGCTCTACCGGTTAAGACGGCTCGTGGCTAATGCCGGGCCATGGCCAGGACTTTGCCCTGGAAAATACCCGCGATCTCGCGAAAGGCGCGCCGGCAGTGCAGGGAGGAATCGGTCGTTAAGGTCGAGTAGACCGGGCAGGCGCAACGGCCCGCCGGCTAATGGGTCGCAGCGCCATCCAGCGATGGGAACCAGAGCAGCCTGAGCAAGCCACTCTTCGTGCACAGCTCGAGTAATTTCTTGTGGTCGTCGAACGCGATTGCCGGAAACTTGGCGGCGACGGTGTCCGCGCGAAAGGGCGCGCTCTGCGCTGCTAGCCAGCCGACCACTTCCGCGTATTGTTGAGGTATCTCGATACTGCCCAGGGTGTGCTCGACACCATGTTCGTCCTTGATGGTGATGCGTACCCATTGCAGGGGGTCGTCAACGGCTTCAGCCGGTTTGTCCAGGGAAACACCGGTGAGCGGAGCTCTTTGAAACCGGCTATTCCGGTCGATTGATGCAAGTCGGTGCTCTTCGGGGAGCGTCGATCGCACCAGGTCCTCGGGAGAAATCGCGCCGGCGATTGTCGGGATCTCTTGCAATAGCGCCGCGGCCTGCGCAAAGGCAGCTTCGCGTTTGCGGCTATTACCCCACGCACCGTATAACGGCCGGCGCCACCGCGGGCTCTGCAACATCAAGAGTCGCAACTGCTCCAGCACGCAATCAACGGCCGCCGGCGGTTCTATCACGATGGATACGGCGAAAGAGTCCGCGCTCGCCCGCGTCCGGTGCCAGGTGCCACGCGGGTAAAACAGGACGGATCCGCGCTTCATGTCTACCGTCTTAAATTCCACATCGCGCCAGTGGGGGAAGCCCCTCGTTATCTGCGGATACATATCATCGAGCACGGCGGCTCCCGGCGCGTAGTGCCTGCCATAGGGGTTGGTAATCTCAGGGACAGGCGCCAACTCGAACCGCTTTGTGCCCAGAAGTTGGATCGAGATTACGTCATTACAATCGTAATGAGGAGCAATGCCATTTTCACAGGGCGAAGCCCATGCAGTCAACCGTGCTCCCCCCGGATTGATGCCCAGGTCTGTCTCCAGTTGCCTGAGAAAATCGGCTGCAGCCGGTACAAATTGCGTAATGTTGTCCAGGAAAACGGTGAGCCCCATCTTGAACAGCTTCAGAGCAGAGCTGCTGTCAGCGGGCATCATGGCGGCGCTTTGTCCTGCATTGACAAATCCAGCACCGCCGCTGTAGACGCGCGCCAATGCCTCGAAGCTGCCGAGCTCGTTCGAGAGCAGGAACTTCGGCAATCGCGACAGCTCGCCCTCCGTGACGAAGTATTCGGGTTTATCGGGCCAATGACGCTCAAGGTCGTCGACCGAATGGGGTGACGCCAACTCTTGCAGCGCCGGTTTGTCTGTATTTTGCATATCCAGCCCGTTGTTTCTAACTGGTTACCGTCTTGCGTCGCCGGCAGCGCAGCCGCTGAGACTTGCGCCCGCCGTTTTCTGCAAAGAAAGAAGGAGCGCGCGGATGACCTGTCCTTACATCGGAATCCCGGACGCTGGCCGGGAAAGCCCCATCACGGATTTCGGTTGATTTCGCAGGTGGTGACACGGAAAACGTCATCACATAGTTGAAAGGCCAATATAAGGGTTTGCCAGGGTGCAAATCAAGCTACAAAACAACTCATCGGCAGGACAGGGGATAGACCGCGGCAGACGCAGGCATTCAATATCGAATTTGGATTGTGCGCGCAATCCTCCGTCCCTCTTAGGTGTACGGACCGGAGTATTCGCCAATCTTCGCTCTGTGGCGCGAATATCGGCACGAGCACACCCCGGGCATTATTGCTTTTTCAAGATGTGCTGACCCACCGATGGCGTTCGAGTTGATTGTGGCCCCATCCTTTGTATCCCTTGGCGGCGCAGAGGATACCACGGTCGCTTATGCGACCTCAAAATACGGGATAGGGAGGCCTTAATGAAAATAGAGTCATCCATTAGCTGCTGTTGGCTGGGGACCTGCAAGCGTGTGCCCGCGCTCAGCGGCGGAACGTCGGCCGAAGTTTGATCTATAGAGATGTGCAAGGCGGCTAAGCTACCTGCTGCGTGTTCCGGGTACGACGCTTCGCACCCGATCACGCGCTCGTTCAGGAGATCGGATAGTAAAGGGCGCAAGAACGAGGGTAGAAAGCTTTGTGTTTGGGCATGATGAGTTTTGGCCGCGCTAAGCTAAGTTTTAGCCACCGTCTATCGCGGTGAGGCCTAGGGTCGATCCGGGCTAACGGTGGAGAAGGATGCCCTGCTATAATCCCGCGCGGGCACAATTGTTGTTACATTTATGAGAAGAAAGCCGTCGCACAGATTTGAACCGCGCAATTAAAAGGTTGTTAAAACCGGGAGGAGAAGCTATGAAGATCAAGCAGTGGATATCGAT
Source organism: Acidiferrobacterales bacterium (assembly GCA_964194625.1). Classification (GTDB taxonomy): domain Bacteria; phylum Pseudomonadota; class Gammaproteobacteria; order Acidiferrobacterales; family SPGG2; genus SPGG2. The sequence goes on along the minus strand of CAXMNC010000132.1, from coordinate 706 downwards.
CGCAATTGTCCTGTTTATCGGTACCAGCATGATTCCATTTGCGTCCGCGCAGGACAGGTTGGGATATGCTGGTGTCGGTATCGGAAACGCGGATCTCGATAGAGGCGGTTTCGGTGACGATACAGGTTTCAAGATTTACGGCGGATATCAGTTCAACAAGTGGTTGGCCATCGAAGGCGCCTTTATCGACCTGGGGGACTTCACATCATCGACCCAACCGGCTATCAGCATCGATGGGTTTCAAGCCACGGCGCTCGGCACGGTACCGCTCGGGGAATCGTTCCGGGTTTTCGGTAAGGCGGGGCTTTTCAAGAACGGTGGGACGGATTTAACGTACGGTCTGGGCTTTGAGTGGGGCCGTAAGATCGGCGTACGCGCCGAATGGGAACGGTTCCAGGATGTCTCCGGCGGCTCCGATGTGGACATGATTTCCGTGAGTGCGGTGTTCAATATTGGCACGCGCTCGCAACAGCAATAATCAAGGACCGCGTGCTCTTGGCTTGCGCCCGGTGGCCGGAGTGCGCGAAACGGCACGGCTTTTGTACCTCGAACACGAGCGTGCCGGGTAAACTGAATATTGGGCCCGCGCGGTTAACGTGGTGCTGATGGATCCTCGAACAGCTTTGTGTAGCCCCGAGCATCGAAGAAGACTTCAATCGAAGAAATCTTGCCCTTCTCCACAGTTGCCCAATGTACGACCGTGGTC
>CAXMNC010000131.1:0-2847 GCA_964194625.1 Acidiferrobacterales bacterium | reverse complement strand
GCGACCAGTTTTTTCATGGTCAAGGACCGGACATTGATCACCCGACCCTTGTCGAACCACATCCTGCATGGCTGCACGCGCAAGGCCATAATGGCCTTGTTGAACGATGGTAAAATCATGTGCGAAGAGCGGTTGTTCACGCTCGACGAGGCCGTCAATGCCGACGAGGCCTTTATCACCGGTGCTTCGACTTACATCACGCCTGTTGTCCGGATTGACACCTTCGAATTGGGCGGCAGCCGACCAGGCCCAGTAACCCGGCGCCTACAGGAGATCTATATCGCTTTCGCACGCGAGACAGCCATTTGAAATGGAGATCCTGGACCTGAGATCCCTTGGCGTAATGGAGGCGACACTACCCTAGGCTCATCGCCTACTTTCGATTCGATAGGCATTTTCTCACTGATTCCAATAGAACTATTGCATCGCGTGTCAGACATCAGAACCTGGTGTAAGCATCGAACGGTAGGCCTGCAGGCTCAATTCAAGCGATTTCATGTCAGATGCCTATCGAGCAGCTTTGCCAAGTCCGCTGCGGTTCAGGTTTTCACGTCCGCCTGAGCAGATCCCCGCATCCGGAGCCGGAGGTACAGCGGAAGATCCGGCGTTGATTCCCGACATCGGGTGTCAGTGTACGGAGTTGGTGATCAACTCACCTTCCAAGCGTGGGCCTCGAGCGGCTGGTTTTCGATCCGAAATCGGCCGCTCAGGCGGCCGAAACGAGCGGCCGTTCCTGGCCGAAACCTGCCATTGGTGCTCGAGCCAGTCTAATGACGGATAGGGGTCATTCACGGTCATCAACAGACCAGGTCTAGATCGTCTGCTCCTGGGGGATAGGCTTGCAAAGGGCGTGGCCTAGATGGTACCCGGTGCTAGAATTGGGGCGACTGCAGTAAGAAAGGGTCGCATTCTATGCCTCGATTTAATCAGCCCGATCTCGGAGCCAATCCTGACGACCCATTTGCGAGGGACACCGAGGGCGACCTGGTTCGGCGCAGTTTTTGGCTGGATATGAGTGATCGTTCCGTGGTCTTGGCGATGATGCAGGGAATCGGCGCCGCGTTGACCAACGATGAGAAGCGGGCGCACTTGGCCGATATCGGTCGAGAGCATCTGATCGATGAGGTCTGTGTGCAGGAGTATATCCCTCCAGAAAGTTGATCCGCGGGAACAGCGTCGGTCTAATCATGTGGCTGGAGGGTCCAAGACACCACCCATCTGTCTTTTCGGCGGATCGAGCCGATTGGCGTGGTATTCGCTCTACTTGACGGACGATAACCGTGAGGAAAGGCAGCTTCGCCCAGAGACCCGAGCAACTTGTTATGCCGCTGATACTCGCGGACGGATAAAGGGAGTCTCGTGACAATTTTCTCAGGTTTTCGCAAAAACACCGGCCCCAGAGGCCCACAAGATCCCGATTAAGATGACCATCAAGATCCTTCTTATCGGCGTTTTGGTTCTCATCGTCGTATCGACGGTGCTCCTGTTCACGCCCCTTGGCGAGCGCCCGCTCTCTAATCTTCTCAGCGTGGGCGATTTCGAGACCGTCGACTTTGAAGATTTACAGCTCACGGACAAGCCGAACCAATTCCTGATGTGTCCGCCTGGCATCTGCAACGGGCACGCTGACAGTCCGGCATTCGAGGTCTCTGTCGATGAACTCCGCGAGCGTTGGCGTGAAGTCGTTTCCGCCCAGCCGCGTGTGGAACTTTTGGCAGAGGACGGAGAGCAGTTTGATTACGTCCAGCGTTCAGCACGGTTCCGCTTCCCCGATATCATTACGGTGCGGTTCATCTCCGTTTCGCCTTCACAATCGACGCTCGCGATGTACAGTCGCTCCGTTTACGGAAAGAGGGACTTTGGTGTGAACCGCAAGAGGATCGAAGCATGGCTGTCAGCAATCGGAGGGAGGCACATGAGCGGTCTCGGTGAGGGATTGTGAACGACGGTGGCGCCCCAGTTCGTCGGGTCAGAGCGCGCGGCGGCCCAGAGCTGCCTGCGCTCGGACTAGGCACATATCGGATGGGTGAGGTTCGCGCCGACCGGGCCGACGAGGTGGCGGCGCTCAAACTCGGTCTCGATCTCGGCATGACCCTTATTGACACCGCTGAGATGTATGGTAACGGCGGTGCCGAAGAAGTGACGGGAGAGGCCGTCAAGGGTCGCCGCGATGACGTGTTCATCGTCACTAAGGTTTTGCCTCATAACGCGTCTCGCCAGGGCACAATTGAGGCTGCAGAGCGCAGTCTGAGACGGCTGGATACCGACCGCATAGACCTCTACCTGCTGCACTGGCAGGGCCCACACCCGCTGGAAGAGACGTTCGATGCGTTCGTGCAGCTGATCCACGAACAAAAGATTGTCCACTACGGTGTCAGCAACTTCGATGTCGGCACTATGGAGGACGCCGAGAGCTTGCGCGACGGGGCGGGCTTCGTTGCCAATCAAGTCCTCTATAATCTCAACCAGCGTGGCATAGAGTGGAGCCTGTTGCCGTGGTGCAGCGAACGCAGGATCGCTGTGATGGCCTATTCGCCGCTTGATGAGGGGAGGCTCGCACATAGGGATGGTCTTACAGAGGTCGCGCGCCGCCATGGAACCACCGAGGAAAGCGTTGCGCTGGCCTGGACACTGCGCCAGCCGTGGGTGGTGTCGATACCCAAGGCGTCCACGCTCAATCACGTGCGAACCAACTACAAAGCGATCTCACTCACTCTCTCGGACGAGGATCTCGCCGTGCTCGATCGTGACTACCCGGCGCCCGAGGGCCCGACACCACTCGTCATCACATGAGGCAGCTACCCCCACATGCCCCTGTGATACTGGAGATGCACCTGATCCACCGGA
>CAXMNC010000130.1:0-67293 GCA_964194625.1 Acidiferrobacterales bacterium | reverse complement strand
ATCGTAAGATCAAACGTGTAGCTCGGTTTTGAGAAATTGCGGATTGCGAGCGAGCCTCGCAACACACTTTCATCGAGCTTGGCGTCGAGTTTCTTTAGCGCTAGGTGATTGGCCGATGCGCTGAACTCCGAGCTTAATCCGAGTTTGCTGAGCGCACTTTTGTCTGTCGTTTCGTAGGTGACGCCGAAACTCTTCATGAGCGCGCGCGGATCAAGCGGGGGAATCTTAACGCGACCACTGGCTTGTGGTGTTTTGTCGAGCTCGGCGACCTTGATGTCAGCCGTCATCGCTAGCGCACCGGCCTTCAGAGAGAGGCCACCGAGTTGTAGCGTCTGCCGACCCAAGTCGGCACTAAAGTCCGTCTTGAGGGCGACATCAGCGAGCAAGTCTTCAGATCCCGGCGCAACCTCAATCGCTAGCTTCTTCAGGAGTGGGCGCGCGTCAAACGAACCGATATCCAGACTCCCTCGTAGTACCGGCGCATCGATGATTTTACTGCCCGTTACTTGAGCGGTGAGTTCCATCGTATCTACCGACAGCGCGAGCTTCGGTATATCCAACGCCTGACTTTCGAGATCCAGACTCGCGCGCGTATTCAATTCAATCGGGATCTGTTTGGGCGGTTCTCCGGTTTCGAGATCGAAACTCGCACGCAGGTCGACCGGTTCACCGGGCACGATCTTGCCGGACGTAAGCCGCAGCTTATGCAGGGCATACCGGCGGCGTTCTTTGTCGTCACGCCAACTGATCTCGCCATCGCGGATATTGATACCACCGACTGTCAGCGCGGCGATGCCTGCCCCTGATGACCCGCCTTGCGAGGCCGATGTGTCGGACGCCATGAGGTCATCCCAGTTGGTCTTGCCGGTACGGTCCGTTACTAGGTTAAGACGCAGGCCATCCATGTGTATCGTGTCCACCACTACCTCCCGGCTTAGTAGCGGCAACACTTTAATTTTCACCCCAGCCGATGCGACTTGCGCAAAGGGTTCCTGGCCGAACCCGGGGGCATTGGCGAACGAAACCTGCTCCATCTCCACCCCCAACCAGGGAAAGATCGACAGGTCAATGTCACCTTCCACCTTTAATTCGCGGCCGGTATGTTCCTTAACGGCCTGTACGAGTTCGTCTTTATAGTCGTTGGGGTCAATCAGTAACGGTACCGCGATAGCGAGCAGTACAACCCCGAGGATCACGATCCCCAACAAGATCGCGACAATCTTTATGGCTCTCTTCAAGACAATCCTCCTGCGGTAGGTGGAGCGGGTGATGGGAATCGAACCCACGCCATCAGCTTGGGAAGCTGAGGTTCTGCCATTGAACTACACCCGCGTTGTCGCAGATTCTATGTGGAGCAAAGCTCACTCGCAACGGCGTCATAATACCGGTAGGTGCCGACGAGGTCACATGACGGTTTCGCCATGTGGGTTGTTAGTCCTCAGAATTACCCCCAATAACAGCAATGTCTTTGGGTAGGCACCGACGGGATCGCCAAATCCGTAATTGGTAACAGCACCTCAATCGCAAGGTCATGACTAAAGGACCGAACGCCGTGTCTCGAGAATTTTACGCAACGCAGCCTCGAGCCCATGAGTATGGTCCGGCAAGAATGCGATGGGGTCATCTAACGATGATCGGAGTCCGAGTACGCCTTCCAGCGTGGTATGCAGACAATAGGCGGCGTAGCTAATTGAGTACCCGCCCTCTTGGACCAGCACCAATTTTCCATCGGTTAGCTCAGTAGCGAGTTTGCGGGCACGCAGCCCCAGTCCGTGGAACCCGGCCATAGTGACATTTTGGCGCCCATTCGGATCGAACTGGTTGGCATCCTGGCCCGCGGCAACCACGAGGATCTGCGGCCGGAATGCCTTCACCGCCGGGGTGATAATTTCGTCGAAGACCCGGAAATGGGCGCTGTCCCCGCTGCCATAGGGCAAGGGGATATTTAGGTTTGCCCCTTTACCTGCGTCTATGCCCACTTCGTCGGCGGCGCCAGTCTGTGGGTGCGAATCTCCCCAAGCGCCATGGTCCATGTGGATGGAAATCGTCAAGATATCTGGGTCGGCGTAGAAGCCCGCCTGCGTTCCATTCCCATGGTGCACGTCCCAATCGATGACCGCCGCGCGTCGCAAGCCCTTGGCGCGCAAGACTTCAATGGCCACGCCAATGTTATTGACGAAACAGTAACCATCCGTCCGGGCCGGTTGCGCGTGATGACCCGGCGGGCGACAGAGTGCGTAAGCGATCTTGCCCTTGCCCAGCCACACATGCTCCGCCGCACCGATCGCAAGCCCGGCCGACACGCGCACGGCGTCATAGCTACCCGGTCCGAATGGCGTCGTGCTTGTGCACCAGTGTTTACGGTCGACTGCAAGGGCAGCAAGCTCTTTTAGATAGGCATCATCGTGAAACAAAGCCATCGCCGCTTCACTCGCTACCGGTGCATCATACCAATCGATGTGATCCTTTATCGGCCCATTGGTCAATATACCGTGCATATTGCGCACCCGCTCCGCGTTTTCCGGATGACGTTCCGCTACCGGTAGATACGGTGATGCGTTGGCATCGAAAAATCCATGGTCGGTATCGTGATCCAAGACCCGCTCATCAAAGAAAACCGCGAGGCGCTCACTAGGCTTACTCATGGTTCGTTGACCTCCGATGCATAGGACGAATAACCTACCCCAAACATACCATTGTTAGCCGGGAGTTACCCATGGGCCACAACCGTGATCTGGTTTTTAGCGAATGTTATCCCCCGAAAGAACTGGCTTTTTCTCTCGCGGAGTATGGTGAACGACTAATGCGGATTCGTCAGCGCATGGCGAAAGATGACATCGACCTACTGTGGATGATGGCGCCGGAGAGTCTTTACTACGTAAGTGGTTACACCTGCGAGTGGTATCAGGCCCAGAGCCCTAAGCAATGGCCGGCCACCAGCGGTATCGCTGTGCATGCGGACCATGACAAATTCATTCTCTTCGATACTCCCAGCGAAGCAATCATGTGCCGTTTCATGACGTGCGCTGAGGACATACGCATTTTCCCGATGGGCAGTCGTCGTGATGGGGTAGCTTTCATCATTGATGAGCTGAGAGCCGAGGGGTGGCTCAAAGGCATGGTGGCGATGGAGTTTCATAGTTATCGTCCGAACCCTGTCATTAGTGCACGGTTTCGTGCTGCCTTCAGCGACGCCGGTTGTTCAGTGACTGATGGCACCGACGTGCTTCGCGAGGCACGTTGGCGGAAGTCGCCGCAAGAGATCGCATATATCGAAAAAGCGGCCGAGATTGCCGACGTTGGACTGGAAGCCGCGCAAAACGCCATCCTCCCCGGCGTCACGGAACTGGAAGTGTATGGAGAAATAGTGCAAGCGATGGCAAAAGTGGGCGGTGAGAATCCCGCTATCACGCTGCCGGTGTTGTCGGGCTTAAAGGCCAACACCGGTCATTCCCTTGCCTCGCGAAAAATGATCGAGGCCGGTGAACAGGTGAATGTGGATGTGTGTGGGGTCTATCACCGATACCATGCCAATGGTGCCCGTTCATTCTACGTCGGCGAACCGCCATCTGATGTGTTGGCGTATCACGACAAGTCATCGGGCGTGTTTGACGTGATTGAAGACATGCTTAGGCCCAACCTGCCTGTGGCCGAACTAGTCAGGAGGACGCGTGAATATTATGAAGACATGGGTATTTGGTCTGACGCCGGTTGGGTCGGGGGCTATGAGCTCGGCATTGCCTTTCCACCGGATTGGGTCGGAAACTTTGTATATGAAATGTCTGATGTCAATTCTGATCGGATTTTTGAACCAGGCACCGTGGTTAATTTCGAAAGCCAGTTTTTCTCACCGCGCATGTCCGGGATAACTTATTACATCGACACGCTACTCTTCAAGCAAGGGTCTGCGGCATTACCGATAAGGGCACCGCGACGTTTAATATCTGTCGGCTAGGTTCCGTTTTCGGCCACGAGATGAAACGAAGCTCTAGCTGGGCAGTCTCAAACCTTATGATAGTGAATTCTCGGCACACTCGGGCGCGGCGGTGACAGAATCTCCCCTATCTAAGGCTACATCGACGTTGGCCGGTAATTCACCTTTCTACCCGTGGTTGCGGCGATTGGTCGATGTCGAGCCTGCCGAAGTTAAGGCCTTGTTATGGTCATTCGCATATTTCTTTTGCCTATTGTGTAGCTACTACATTGTCCGCCCTATGCGCGACGAAATGGGGATCGCCGGTGGCGTCGAGAATCTCCAATGGTTGTTCGCCGGTACCTTTTTGGTGATGCTGGCGGCGGTGCCCTTGTTTGGTTGGGTCACATCGCGCTATCCGCGCCGGCAGTTTTTGCCCTATGTTTACTATTTTTTTATCGCTCAGATCTTAATATTTTTCGTGTTATTCAAGTCTGACATTACCCACGCCTATGTGGCGCGGGCATTTTTTATCTGGGCGAGTGTATTTAACTTGTTCATTGTTTCCGTATTCTGGAGTTTTATGGCCGATACGTTTAGTTCAGCGCAAGCGAAACGATTATTCGGGTTCATCGCTGCCGGCGGTACAACGGGCGCGCTCATGGGTCCGGTGTTGACGGCGGCGTTGGCGATCCACTTAGGCGCGACCAATCTGTTGCTAATCTCCGCTATTTTTTTGGGCTTGGCTGTTCTGTGTGTGAAAAAACTGATCGCCTGGCAGCAGACGAGTGTTGTCCAACCGAACGCCACCGCGAAGGACTTACAGACCGATGAAGAGAAGGCCATGGGCGGTGGTCTCTTTGCCGGATTGCGTTTGGTGTTGAGTTCGCCCTACTTGCTGGGCGTTTGTCTATTGATGCTCTTGTTTACCACCCTCGCCACATTCCTGTATTTCCAACAAGCGACAATCATCCGCGACACTTTTGTAGATTCAGCCCAGCGCACGGCCGTGTTTGCGGCTATGGATTTCGCGGTCAATGCCTTGACCATTACCATCCAGGTTTTTCTAACTGGACGGTTGGTGCGATTCCTGGGTTTGGGTTTGGCATTGGCGCTAATCCCGGTCTTGCTCGGCGTCGGTTTTTTGATACTCGGGTTTTCGCCCGTATTGACAGTACTCGTGGTGGTACAAGTATTACGACGGGCAGGAAACTACGCCATCATGCGCCCAGCCAGAGAGATGCTGTATACGGTCTTGGGTAAGGAAGAGAAATACAAGGCCAAGAACTTTATCGATACCGCTGTCTACCGGGGCGGCGATGCGGTTAGCGCGTGGGCGTATGCGGGCTTAAGCGCGCTCGGTTTGGGCCTGTCCGCCATTGCCTTTGTAGCGGTGCCGTTGGCCGGGATTTGGGCCGGCATTGCTTATGTACTTGGCAGAAAACGCGAGACCATGGCACAACAACCCATCGCATTAGATACCGTGCCTGCGAAGGGGTTTGCATAAAGCGGAGGTAAGAATGATTTCACGAAGGGATGTGATCAAGACATTATTCGCCGCCAGCGCCGCCACCTTGACGTTTCCCGCCAGGTTGTCGCTGGCTGGGCAGGCTAATGCGATTAAACGCGTAATCTCGAGTAGCGGGGAGATGTTGCCGGTCATGGGCATGGGCTCATCAGGCACCTTCAACGTGCATCTCGATGGCGCAACGCGCGCGCAGCTTACCGAAGTGTTACGGCATTTCTTTGACCAGGGTGGGGCGGTGATCGACTCTTCGCCGATGTATGGTTCGGCCGAGAGCGTGTTGGGCGAGTTGCTAACCGGTGTCAACAACCGGAACGCGTTATTTGCCGCCACCAAGGTGTGGACCGATGGAAAGGCGTCTGGGATTCGACAAATGCATCAGTCGATGGCGCGCATGCGCGTCGATCGCTTTGACTTGATGCAGATTCATAACCTTAGAGATTGGAAGGTCCACATTAAGACACTGAAGGCCTGGAAGGAGCAAGGTAAGATCCGTTATCTCGGCATCACGACCTCTCACAACCGCGCCCATGAGGAACTCATGAGGGCACTAAAGGCCGAGTCTTTCGATTTCGTTCAATTCACTTACAACATCGGTAACCGCGAAAGCGAAAAACGGCTGTTACCACTGGCTCAAGATAGGGGGATTGCCACGCTTATCAACCGCCCTTTCCAGCGCGGTCGATTGTTCCATCACGTAAAGGGGATGCCGTTGCCCGACTGGGCGCGCGAGTTTGACTGCGCAACTTGGGGGCAGTTTTTTCTCAAGTTTACGTTGTCGCACCCGGCCACTACGTGCGTAATTCCAGCCACCTCTAAGCCTCGCCACATGGTGGACAACATGGCGGCTGGATTCGGACGTCTGCCTGACGCGGCCATGCGCAAACGCATGATCGCCTATGTGGAGTCGTTGTAGTAGGGTTCGAACTGCACCCACGTGCGTTTCGTCGCACTTCGCAATAGAATAGGGCACTCGTTGATAGCACCGTTTTTTGTATGAGCGATTCCAAAATCACAACTATTTTTATCAATGGTGAGCAAAGACCCATGGTTGCGCCACAGACAGTGGCGCGATTGCTTGAGGAGCTTGCGTTGGCCGACAAGCGCGTCGCAGTTGAGGTGAATCAGGAAATCGTGCCACGCAGCCGTTATCAGGCGCATCAATTGCATAATGCCGATCGAGTGGAAATCGTACGTGCAATAGGGGGAGGCTGATGAGCATACGCGTTGAGGAAATCTCCCAGGCCGGCACGACCGACGGACCGTTAGTGGTCGCGGGTGTTGCCTATCAGTCACGTCTGCTGGTAGGGACGGGTAAGTATAAGGACCTGGCAGAAACGGCACGTGCTATCGAGGCGAGCGGTGCCGAAATCGTTACCGTCGCCATCCGACGAACCAATATCGGTCAAACACCGGGTGAGCCAAATCTGCTCGACGTGATTTCGCCGAAGAAGTACACGATCTTGCCCAACACCGCCGGCTGCTACACGGCGGAGGACGCCATTCGCACCTGCCGCCTAGCGCGTGAATTATTGGATGGCCACGATCTCGTTAAGCTCGAAGTTCTCGGCGACGAGAAAACCCTGTTTCCACATATACCGGAGACGTTGAATGCGGCCGAGGTGTTGATCAAAGAGGACTTCAAGGTCATGGTCTACACCAACGACGATCCCATTGTGGCCAAGCGTTTTGAAGAAATGGGGTGCGTAGCAGTGATGCCGCTGGCAGCACCTATCGGTTCCGGCCTGGGGATCCGTAATCCCTACAATATCCGGTTCATTGTCGAGGCGGCTCGCGTTCCGATTCTGGTTGATGCTGGCGTCGGTACCGCCAGTGATGCCGCCATCGCCATGGAGCTCGGCTGTGACGGTGTGTTGATGAATACGGCCATCGCCGGCGCCCAAAACCCGGAGCTCATGGCATCGGCCATGCGCAAAGCCATAGAGGCTGGACGTGAGGCCTATCTTGCCGGGCGTATGCCTCGTAAACGCTATGGGTCTGCTTCATCACCCATCGACGGCACCTTCTTCTAATCCAGCTTTGTATCCTCGGCTCCGTGGATGGTACGTTCACGGACTATTGTCGCGCCGCATGGCCTATAGATGGTCAAAGTTGAAAGGCCCATCCGCACCGTTCGCAGCTATGTACGCCGCGAAGGGCGTATTACGAAGGCGCAACGACGGGCGCTATGTGAACTCTGGCGCCGATATGGTGTTGACCTAGCGCAAGAACCGATTGACTTTGCCGCCTTGTTCGGGCGTCGAGCGCCGCTGATGCTCGAAATCGGATTTGGTAACGGTGAGGCATTGTGCGAGTTGGCGCGCACCCACCCGCAGAATGATTATGTCGGCATTGAGGTGTATCGACCGGGCATTGGTAGTTTGTTACTGAAGTTAGAGACACTGATGCTGCGCAACGTGCGTGTGATTTGTGGTGATGCCGATGAGGTATTTGCCGAGCATGTACCGGCCGATTCACTCGACGCCGTCTATCTGTTTTTTCCCGATCCGTGGCCAAAGAAACGCCATCACAAGCGCCGCCTCATACAGCCAGATTTCGTCGCCCGCGTGGCCAGGAGTCTACGACCCGATGGCTGTGTGCATATCGCGACCGATTGGCAAGACTATGCTGAACACGCATTAGCGGTGGCCTCGCAGACACCTGAGCTCGAGAACACGGCCGGTCAGCATGATTATGTGTCGCGGCCTGACGAACGTTTGTTGACACGATTCGAGCGTCGCGGCCAGGCGCTTGGGCATCAGGTATGGGATCTTGTGTTTCGGCGGGTTGTCTGACCTATCGCGATTGCGGCCATGTGGCATCGTCATGTGCCGTCGCTGCTGCTAACTCTTTGATCCACATGGATATGTATCGTAGTTTGTGGCGCCGCTAGATCATCCGCCACGCACCCATATCGCTGGCGCAGCATTCGCCCGTGTGCGCAAGGCTGCTACAATGGATCCTTATTAGGGCGTTGTTTTTTCAGGCCTCCCGTACGGGGGACGGAAAGAAACAGCAGGGAAGCTAGAGATAAAGGGGAAAGAGGAGAGACCACGGCAATGGCGCCAACCTATCACCATGCCCTCAGTCCGGGCACGGTAATTGAATCGTACGAAGTCAGTCGCGTGCTGGGGGTCGGCGGGTTTGGTGTCACCTATCGGGCCTTCGATCGCACGCTACAACGCGACGTGGCCATGAAGGAATACCTTCCGGCTGGGCTCGCCATCCGCACCCCAGATGGGACCACGGTGAGCCCGAAATCGGACAACGATGTAGAAAGCTACGAATACGGCCTGAAACGTTTTCTCGACGAAGCGCGGACACTTGCCAAGTTTCGCGAGCCCAATATCGTTCGTGTTATTCGCTACTTGGAGGCGCACGGTACCGCCTACTTCATCATGGACTACGAAGATGGTGAGTCGTTGAGCGGGCGCCTAAAGCGGGTTGGCACCATGGCCGAGGATGTCATCAGTGCCATCATGCTTCCTATTCTCCGTAGTCTTAAGGCAGTCCACGAGCAGAGATTTCTTCACCGAGATATTAAGCCCGGAAATATCTATGTCCGGAAAGACGGCTCACCGGTGTTGCTGGATTTCGGGGCCGCGCGGCAAGCGCTCGGTGAACAGAGTCGGGCGATGACCGGCATGGTGACGCCGGGTTATGCGCCATTCGAGCAGTATTTTGCGAGTGGCAAGCAAGGCCCGTGGAGCGACATTTACGGCATCGGGGCGACGATGTATCACTGTATGGCCGGATTCGCCCCGGTGGCGTCGACTGAGCGTATCGCCGCCATCCAAGACGGTGAGCCAGACCCACTGGGAAAAATCACAAAACTCGTGACCAGACAGTATAGCGAGCGTTTTCTGCAAGCCGTGAACTGGATGCTAACGCCCAACGCCAAGGACCGACCGCAGACGGTGGACGAGGCGTTGGCCGCATTCGGGTCGGATGGGCCGCAAGTGGCTGTTTCACCGGCAGCAGATGATCGGCCATCCACCGAGTTTGCAGAAACCCAGCACATCGATCAGCTCGCCGATAGCCAGGCGACATGGCAACCGGGCGTCTTGAACACGGTAGAACTCAACCTGGAGCAGCATATAGGCCCGCTTTCGAAAGCACTAGTAAGGAAGGCGGCCAAAAAGGCCGCCAACATAGAGGAACTGACTGAGTTGCTGTCGAGATTCATACCGTTGGAGAAGGCCAAGACCGTTTTTCTCGAAAAAACGCAGATCATTAGTGAGACCGAGATACTTCCGGTGGCGACCGAACCGGTGGACGCGGTTCTCAAACCGCAAATGCCAGCGGATATGAGCGAGCCGTCACAACCGAGTGTCCGGTCTCGGCGCAATATCCGATCACAGCCCAGTGTTCCGTCGAAGCCGACCGTACCGTCAACACCGAGCACCCCATCTCAACCGGTATCCGCCATTGACGAGGCCACGCTTAGACTCGCCGAAGACAGTCTGGCCGTTCATGTCGGGCCGATGGCGCGGATATTAGTGAAAAAAGCCGCCAAGCGGGCATCCGATCGGGAGGAGTTCTACACGATACTTGCCAAGGAATTGCCGGCTGCGGAGCAACGAGACGCGTTTCGACGCGCAGTGGGTAAAAGCGCCTGGCGGTAGCGACGCTGATTGGCAGCGTTGACGACCATTCGCTAACATCGCACGTTGGACCGTCGCTGGCATGTGTGCCCAGAAGTTGCTCACGGCCCGCTGGCGGGCACCTGTTATGTTAAGATTTCCACTCTGTGCGGGTGCCAACACCATTCGACTGGGCTGGATTCTGGTAAGACTGAACCATGGTTCTGGCGGGGCGCCGTATACGCATAGGTATCGTCAACTGACATAAAGGAGGCAGCAGACCGGATCGACGCGTGCGACAACAGCTTCCATCGAGAATACGCCGCCTGATCGGTAACAGTGATAATAATGGTTCCGCGGGGAAGGCGATTTGAAAGCGAAGCTTATTTTTGTAGCAGTTGCGGTTTTGGCAAGTCAGGCCGCCAGCGCCGACTGGACGGCGAAGGTGGCTTACGATCCTGTTAAGGATGAATCGCATTGTGTGGTCGAGTCGCCCGTCCAAACTATCGATGACGGCTATCAGGATACCGAGGTCTTTCTGCAGCTCGACAGCACGACTTTAGTGGTTATAACCAGATCGAACGTCGACGCGGATGATCCCGATGTCGGCGTTCGCGTCGACAAACATGAACTCATAAAACCGGATAGCGTCTATTTAGAGCAGAAACTCGTGTTCGCGAAAGACATCTCGAATATCATAGAACAGTTCAAAGAAGGACGCCGGGCCACACTCACACTAGAATTCTGGCCGACCTATCCGGATACCGGCACGAAGACGGCTACGTTCAGCTTAATAGGGTTTACCAAGGCGTATGCCAAGCTGCCGGATTGTGGATAGTTGTTCACAAACCCTGGAACCAGATTACAAAGGGTGACAACGGGGTAAAAGGAGGAGCTATGAAACTGACACTTAAATTCAATCTGGTCCTGATACTGGTGTTCTCCATCGGTTTGGCGATCACCGCATTGCTCTCATGGAATATATTGCAGACGAATGCGAAGAAGGAAGTGACAGAACGCGCCGGCTTAATGATGGAATCGGCGTTGGCGGTTCGGGGCTACACCGTTAGTGAGATCAGACCTCTCTTGCGATTACAGATGAAAAAGGTATTTGTGTCCCAAAGTGTACCGGCCTACGCCGCCACACAGACGTTCAATAAGCTTCGCGAAAAGCACCCTGAATATGCCTACAAGGAAGCAACGCTTAATCCCTCTAATCCGCGCAACCGCGCGGTCGCCTGGGAAGCAGATATCGTTCAAGATTTTCGAAACAACCCAGACCATAAAGAACTCATAGGCGTGCGTAAAACGCCGACTGGGGACTCGCTATACCTGGCGCGCCCGATGCAGATCAAGAATCCCGGCTGTCTGACGTGCCACAGCACGGTGGAGGCCGCGCCCAAGACGTTGTTGGCGAAATACGGCGATTCCAATGGTTTTGGCTGGAAGTTGAACGAGATTGTTGGTGCCCGCATTGTCTCGGTACCAATGGCCGTTCCCCTGCAGAAGGCGCGAGAGGCGTTTGAAACGTTCATGATATCGCTGGTGGCGGTCTTTGTTGTCATTATCATTATTATTAACATAATGCTGCGCTATATTGTCATCGGGCCCGTAACCGAGATGTCGGAGATTGCCGATCAGGTTAGCAAGGGAAATATGAACGCGGCGGAATTCTCGGAGCGTGGCAAGGATGAAATCGGTGTGCTTGCCGCGTCCTTTAACCGCATGCGCCGTAGCCTTGAGAAGGCGATGGTCATGTTAGAAGAATAGGGGTGCGGCCATGGATCTAGGACTTACGGATAATGGAGCGCCAGAGTAGAACGTGGTTATGTAGTGTCGTGTTCCTCGATATTGCTGGGTACACAGAGAAACCTGTGGAACAGCAGATCGAAATGAAGGAGCACTTGCAGACACTGGTCGCGGATGCTGTTAGTAACATTGCCGAGACCGAACGAATCATGGTCGATACGGGTGACGGCGCCGCCTTGTGTTTCCTGGGCGACCCCGAGGAGGCGATGTTTGTTGCGCTTAATCTGCGCGATCTGCTAAGGGAAACAGAGACCGCAACGCCGTTTAGGATACGGATCGGCATTAATCTCGGCCCCGTCAAGGTCGTAAAAAGCATAAGTGGGCAACTGAACCCGCTGGGGGATGGTATCAACAACGCCCAGCGGGTCATGAGCTTTGCCAAACCTAACCAAATCCTGGTCTCACGTTCCTTCTACGATGTGATCGCCTGTCTGTCCGAGGAATACGCGCAATTGTTTCACTATCTCGGTATGCGCAAGGACAAGCATGTCAAGCAGCATCCCGTCTATGAAGTAGTGTTGCCCGAGGACGAACAGACCTATGCGACTGTCGCCACGGTCAAGGCCTCTGCCGAAAACGTCCAAGTCGGCAGCAATGCACCCTCAGCGGCGGCAGCCGTTACCTGGGATCCCGCTCTCCTAAAAACGGTAGAAGACGATCTTGCGATCTACATTGGTCCTTTGGCCAAGGTCTTAGTCCATCGGGCTGCATTACAGGCGACTAGTGCCCGAGACCTGTACACTGTCCTCGGCAATATGATTCCCGCCGACGATGCCCGCACCAAGTTTCTGGTCAAGGCCCCGGCGCCCGAGCCAGCACAAGAACCAAATTCGGGGGGGCCGGACAGCGGCCCAACCACTGACGGCCTGTCGACGACAGGGTCACCTTGGGATCTGACAATATTAAAAACAGCCGAACAAGACCTGGCGATTCATCTTGGCCCGCTCTCGAGGGTCATCGTCAAGAAGGCGGCCAAGAAAACATCGAACCTCGAGGAACTTTATGAGTTGCTGGCGCGCGAGCTGCCAACGGAGGCAGCGCAAAATGCCTTCCTGAGTCAGCATCGATCTTCGAAAAAGTTCTGATTGCTTTTACCCCAGCCAGCGAGCGCCAGTACCTACTTCAAGGGCTTACACAGTCAAGTTCATCCGCGATGATACTTAGTCCGGCGTAGTTGGCTTTGATGGCATCGATGGCGCGTTGGTTCTGTGTGTTGCGGTGTGCCAGTACCAGTTTCTTGACGTTGGCAGTGTTGGCGGTACGGCCGATGGCATCGAGCGAGAGATAGCGCAATTGCCAAAGATCCCTCGTATTGATGCGGCTGGGGTTGTGCACAACAAGTAGGTCTGCGTTGCGGGCCAGTGTTTGCAGGCCGTTAACTTCACTATCTAAGTCACTGCTGAACACCAAAGTCTTCCCGCCTACCTCTAAGCGCCAGGCCAGTGAGCGTAACGGTTTGCGCATCACGGTTGCGGCGCTGACCCGTAGGCGCTCATTGGCGTAGACCTCTACCGTATTATTGCCCTTTACGGGTATGTCGTGAGGCTTTAGTTTGTACGTCCCCTTACCGAGCGGGCTCACAAGTTCGCCCAGGTATCGATACAGGCCTCCTTGCTTTTTAAATAAAGTGCGAACAAACGTGACCGTCGATGGCATAAGTTTGCTGCGCGTGGGACCGTAGATTGGCAGCGGCCTTGCACGCCCCTCAGCCAGGGATGATTGGACTAAGGTGACAAGGTCAGCCGTGTGGTTGACGTGCAAGTGCGTAAAAAGCACTAGATCTAGATCGGCAACCCGTGCCTTGCTGTTGTTGAAGTTTATGGCACTGCCGCTGCCGGCATCGATCAGCGCCCGTGCCTTTCCGTTTATCCAGACAATGTATCCACTCGAGGCTGGTTTGCCGGCGCCGATGACTTGTACCCATACTCCATCGGAATCGCAGGTTGCTGCACCTGCCGCTGACATCCACGACGCCAATAGGACTGCAAGCCACGGCCGTACATTCACAACGTTTCCGCCTTGCGTATTTGATCGAGTCGGATAGAAAACGTTTCACCGCTTTTTCGGCAGATCAGAAATTCTTCGCCATGCCGTGTTTGCAAGTCGATTGGCTCCACGATACGTCGATAGACGATATTGTCGGCGTGCCATGTCAATCGCAACCGACGGCGATGCATGACCGCGACCTCATAGCGCTCATATTGACTACAGGGTATCGGGGTGTAATCAGTCATCGTCCCTGTGCAACCCAATACTCGTTAAGTTTCCATCGTGGTCAATCAACGTGCGGAAGGAGATTGGACGGCAACACACGTAGCAATCCTCGACATAGAGTTGGTTGCCAGCCGAAGTATCTATATGAGTCTCAAAATCCTCGCCACAATAAGGACAGCGAACGTGTCTATCGACGAGCATGGACATTCAATGTGTCCCCCAGTGACACGTACAAGCTTTTCAGACCCGGATCATGTTTGCAAGCTGTGTTAGCGCATAAGCCAGCTTTGGGTGCCATCGCCAAGCATGTCTGCAAGTATTAATCACTAATCTTGATCGTTGAATTCAAACGTATCTTCCAAGAGATAGGGACCATCAAAGCGCCGACGACCTACCAATAATAATGATTCCATTGACGCATCTCACCTAGGCGTGGTATGCCCATGCGCTAAAGGAACGGCTGTTCCCACCTACGGTTTCCGGGGATGATGATGTCGCGCAAGCACAATTCGCCGCTTACGATTGGCGTGAGGCCACCCTCATCTAAACGGTAACTGGGCTTGGGCCCTTAAGACCGTTCCCGCTACTTCATCAGGACCCCCATATGGGCGACAGAGATCTAAGGCTCGAACTTGTTCACCGATTCTTTGCTGGCACGGGCGACAGCTACGATTTCATGGTCAACGTCGCCACTTTTGGTATCGATCGCCGCTGGAAACGCAGAATTGTCGACCTCATCCCACGTAATCCTGCGCGGGTATTGGATCTAGCCTGTGGTACTGGGATCTCCACGCTGGCCATAGCCAGGCGCTACCCGGACTGCCTTGTCATAGGTGTAGAGGTGCGAGATGAATACCTGAGGATTGCCAAACAGAAGGTTGAGAAACTCGGCATCAGAAATGTGGAGTTCGTCTTGAGCCGCGCTGAAGATTACAAACCATCTGAGAAGTTCGATTGCGTAAGCTCTTCTTACCTTGCCAAGTATGCCGATCTGCCACGCCTCACTCGAAATACGAAGAATATGCTCAACGACAATGGGGTTCTTCTTATGCACGACTTTACCTACCCACCTAAGACGTATCTGGCTTGGATTTGGCGTTTCTACTTCAGGGCACTGCAGCTCGTTGGTAGCCCGTTTTTTCCCGCTTGGCGCGAGATCTTCTATGGTTTGCCGTTACTCATTGGGGAGACCCGTTGGGTCCCGGAATTGAAAGGGGCGCTTCGGGAAAACGGGTTTAGAGATATCCAGATGGAATACCTGACTGCGTACGGCTCTGCGATCATTGCCGCCAGAAAGTAGTGGACAGCTACTCTTAATTGGTTACAGCTTCAGAAGACGTCGTCTTCTGTATCATCCGAACGATTTCTGAGGGAGCGGCATCCAACATTTTGGTGTAGCAGTTCTCGGGAAAATGTCTAATCTCGCTAGTTGCGCGCTCGAGGCGATTCGCGATCTCGCCTCCCATCCGCATCTTCAACACTGTTCGTACCTGTTCCAGCCAGCTCTGAAAGTTGTCTTCCTTCCCGTCCAAAAGGCGCGCCAGACGCAGATCCGTCTCGCGGGAGAAGTAAAGGAAGACAGGTGTCAGAAGGGACATCTTCGCTGACAGCTGCTCAGATTCGGCTTCCAGATTCATAACTTCCTCAAGATCGTCGGCGATCTGGTAAGCCTCGCCTACATGGGAGCCGAATTTGAAGGCACGAGCGCTCAACTCTGAGGAGGCGCCTGCCGAAATAGCTCCCAGTTGCGATGCAGCGCCGAAAAGGGCCCCAGTCTTGAGGTGGATAATGAGGTTATAGTGCTCTCGTCGATATTTCCCTTCGGCGAGCGCCTGTGCCAAATCCGGGGCAGCGTGAAGCTCGCGATAAGCTCCAGCTGCCGTAGTTGCAATGGCTTGCGTGATCACCAGACCATCGCGCTGGCTCATTTCTATCATTTTTTGTAAGGCCGTAGCAAAGATCACGTCTCCGAGCAGTACCGCCTTTCGCGGACCCTCAATGGTCCAGACGGCTGGGCGATTCCTTCGAACTGTGTCACCGTCCACGTAATCATCGTGAATCAGTGAAGCCGCCTGGATGCATTCGATTGCCATGGCCCGAGGGATCGCGTCCTCGATCTTCCCTCCCAACGCATGACTCATGAGACTGACCAGACAACCGCGGACTCTTTTGCCATCCTTAAGGATCCCATGGATAGCCTCAATCTCTTGCGCCGATAGGTTTTCGAAAAACTCTGGTATTAGGTGAACAAACTCCTCGTCCAGTTGAGTCTTTATAGCCCTCCAATAATCGAGAAAGCTCATGTTGCTATATTCTTTCGGTGTGGACACTTCCACGGCTAGCCGAGCCATCGAATACTCAGCAAACCAGTTCCGAGCAGAATGACGCCAAGACTGATACTTTTCAGTATCGACTCAAACCGCTGAATTTGAGCCCTATCGATATCGTGCCCATGCTCTATTGATGCTCGCTTCATCTCCTTGTAAGGGCGCGAAGCCTTGATCTCTACGAGGCTCAACAGTCCCATAGAGGCAGCCACGATTATTATCGGCAATGAAATCCGATTAGTTTGCAGGACATACCCAGCTAGAACCGGAAGGATTCCCCAAGAAAAGGCGAACCATCCATCGGTATGAAATCGACCCTTAAACCATTCGCGATTGTAGGCGAAAAGGAAAAACCCCTCCAGGATCGCAATAACCCAGAGAAGCGGGGTATAGAGAACCATATAATAGATACCGATGGCGTAGGCGATTACAACGGCTCCAATAGCGAGTGCCCAGAGCTGACCATTGGTGAAAACTTGTCCCCAGGGTTTGATCGCTTTGCTACCGAGGGCGTCTAAGGCATGCGCACCAACTCCCAACGCTAAAAAATAGATCACTACAATAGCGCCCACACGCTCCCAGTGGATCTGTTCTGCCATCATTGACCCGATGACCGTGTACGCAAGCACCATCCCGGTATAAGGGAGGAAGAGTAAACCGATAAATACGCGAAACTTTAGAGGACCAAAGGTGGGAACGAACCACTCTGTCGTCCGGTCCTTACTTTCTCCCAAATCCATGATCTTCTGCCCAAGACTGAGCTTGCTCCGTATCATTAGTTCTGACCTGTAACAGGCTGCAAATTATGGCATCCATCGCGATAATCGAAGGATGCTAACACGGAATGACGCGAGACAAATATAGAGCATACGGTCATGTTAGACTGGTCAGCCCGCAAGAATTTGTCAGCCAAAAAGTAGGTCTTTAGAGCAAAGCGATGAAACCTTTTCGGATCACTCCTGTCGAGATCGATACGCATTGATTGAGTTCGAACTGACTGAAGTGTTACCGCAGGCGTTGTAACCGCGTAAGTTAATCTCTATTCTTGTGTTTCACCCGCCTGCCTTATGAGACATGTTTTATGGCCGACGCTCGGCAATAACCCGAGATATATTGACAACATGTTTAGTAGCAGTAACGCGAAGAGGGGCTAGGATGAATAGATTAACCGTTCTCGTTATATCGGCGTTTACATCGATGGTGACCGGAGCCGCAAATGCCGAGTCTTATGTAGCAGTCCAGAATGCTGAAGGTGTACAAGCGGTGACCATGCATGCCAAGAGCTATTCTTTTTCACCCGATAAAATCACTGTTCAGATCGGCGTACCGGTTGAACTGAGGATAACAAAGAGTGGTTGGGTGCCTCACACATTCGTTATCGATGATCCAGTCTCGGGACTGAATGTAAAGGAAAAGCTCGGGTCTTCTAAACCTACCGTCATTAGGTTCACGCCGGAAAGAAAAGGGAAATTTTCCTTTTTTTGCGCGAAGACGTCGCCATTTGGAAAGACTCACCGTGAAAAAGGCATGCACGGTATATTCGTGGTCAGGTAAGAATAGAGGAAAACGAGCCAGCCTAGGCTGAAGCGCAGCGGAATAGCGGTCGGGTGCAGCGCTTTGTTAGGCTTTGTTGTTATGTTCCAAAGTTATGACTACATTTCCCTTCTTGTGTCCTTTGTCGACATATCTGTGAGCCTCGGCAACTTGTTCCAACGGATAGCGTCTATCAATGACCGATTTTATCTTTCCCGCCTCAATAAGCTGTTTGAGGAAAATTAAATCTTCAGTTTTATAGCTTGCAAACTCAAATATTACTTTCTTGCTGCTTATCATTGAAGTCCATAGCCCTCGAACCATCGGTAACAACTGAGGATTGGCTAAAAGATAACGTCCATTTTGCTTTAGCGATCTGACACTACGTGAAAACGAACTCTTGCCCACCACGTCAAAAATAACATTATAGGTCTCACCGTTTTTGGTGAAATCTCCTTGAGTGTAATCAATGACGTGGTCTGCACCAATCGAGCGCAGCATGTCCAATTTCCCCGTGCTGTCCACACCGGTCACGTCAGCCCCAAAGTACTTGGCAAGCTGCACCGCAAAAGTACCTATATTTCCAGCAGCGCCATTGATAAGAACTTTTTCTCCGCTCTGGATATTTCCTTTTCTAAGATAATGTAATGCATTAAGCCCCCCAGTCGGAACGGCGGCGGCTTCCTCATAAGTCATATTGGTCGGTTTTATTGCTAGCGTCTTTTCTTCACGCAGACACTTGTACTCGGCATAAGCACCACAACCAATTTCGGTAGCTGCGAAAACCTGGTCACCTTTGCTAAATAGTTTTACATCTTTGCCGACGGATTCAATTTCCCCGGCCAGTTCTTGCCCTAATATATTTACTCTCGTTGGTCTTATGAGACCTATATATATTCGAAGGGGGAGCCAGAACCAGATTGGGAATTTGAAACTTCGAAGTTCACAGTCCCCTGCTATTACTGTTGCCGCATACACTCTGATCAGTACTTCATTGTCCTTGGGGGTCGGTTTTTGGACCTCTTTGAGCTGAAGAACATCCGGTGGTCCGTATTTTGTGTATACAATCGCTTTCATGAGTTTCCTAAAAGCTTGCTTTAGTGTAGTTCACCACAACCTTTACGATAAGTTTGCAAAACCTAACGAATGTTGAACGTCTCAATTGCAGTATATTCCCACAAGGACGTAGCGTCTTTGTTAAAAACCCGTTCGTAATCTTAGATATAACTTCGGCCACGCATAATCAGTGCTGGAGATAGACGGCAGGATTGTCGTCTATCTGCAAAGCAAGCCGGGCGAATCGCGTAGACGAAGGGTAAGCCCGAAGGGGCGCAAGCAGGAGGCTGCGCGTTCAACGTCAGGGCAAGGCTAGGATTGTTCCCAACAATCCTTTGCATTTGCTCCATCCATGGAGGTCAGATGCCCTGTCGGAGAACCTTCTGAGACAAGCGTTGAGCGCGGGTACCGGCTGGGTTTGCCGGTGCCGCGCCAGGGGGAGCGTTTCTTTGGTTACTTTCTTGTCGCGACAAGAAAGTAACCCGCGTACGGACGACCGACAGGGATGTCGGAAGGTAGAGCAACGCACGACTCCATGGATGGAGGACGACTGCAGGGATGCAGGAGGTAGAGCAACGCAGGGAGCGGTTGCCGAGGTAGAACCGCGTCAGGAACAGCGGTCGAGGAGCGGTTGCCGAGCCGGTGCCCCGGTCAAGAATGCCTAGTAACGTACCAACACACGATAACGCAGTATAGTTGTGCCTTCGGCCGGCACGGTAATGCGCCACAGCGCAGTTCCAGACGTTGCCTTCTCGTGTCGGTGGCTTTCGCTTAATATCTGCCAATCACCCGGTACCGGCTCGTGTATGGTCACGGTTACCGGCTCGGCTTTGGCATTTTTGAGGTTGATCTCATAAGCGCTTTCAAAGGCGTAATGGTATTTGCGGGTCGTTGCACGCTTTGTGAAATCGGTTTGCTTCTTGTCTGCTGTAACGTCGAACGCATCGCCCAGCTTTAAACGCACTTTTTCATTCTTCGGGGTGTGGTCAATGCTATCTTCGCCGACAAACTGAGCGTTGCCAGCGCTATCCTTCTTGTAGACCCGGATCACACCTTTTGGTAGCGGTTTGCCGAGGTTCGCTTTTCGTTTGTTCTCGAACTGCACATACACGCCGACCTTGAGCTTTTGCCCGAGATCACCATAGCTACGGTTGTAGTAGTAGTTCTTGCCCTTTAGTAGGAACTGCTTCTTGATAGGGACGTTTTGGGCCGTCAGCAGCGTTACCTGCTTTGTTTGATTATCGGCGATCGTGGTCGGGCGATTCAGGGTGTACAGGTGGTATTCAAACAGGCTTTCTTGCGCCATATCTGCTCTTACCTCTGATTCGGCGGCCCGTGCCATCTTGCGGTTGCTCGCGAGCTCATCTATCGCACGACGCACCCGGTTCACGTCACCGGCTACTAATTGCAGTTTTGCTTTGTTGTAGGTCGTACCACTCTTATTGGTGAGCGTCACCCACCCGTGCAAGTCCAACCGATTGTCGTCGGCGTTTAATTCGGCCACATAGTCGGCCTTCCACGAGAGTCCACCCGTCAAGTAGCTGAGCTCGAGTTTCTGTGGGCGCGATGTGGGGCTGTACAACTGCATGACCAGGGTGGGGCGGTCACGGAGGTTTTCGGGGACGCTCGCGAACACCAATCGTCCCGGGATGCCCATTTCGATTCGATCGCCGACCTTCAATACCACCCCATTATTGACGCTAAGCACGGTGGCTTCCTCGATTCGCTCTTCGCCGGTCTGCGGGTGCGTCTTAATCAAGCGCACCGTGCGCCCTACGTATTTCTCTAATAGCTTGCGGGGAGTAAGTAGGTCGAAGTCGAAATTCTGCTCGATCACGTGTAGGCCCGAATTGCCGTCTACGCTACGCAACAGGGCGGTCTCCGGTCGAATATTGGCGCTTACCTCGCGCATGGCAAGCTTATTGAAGCCCTTATCTAGTTTGATAATCCGTAGGTCCTTTACAAGCGCGAGATCTTGGTTATAGATGGTTACCGCGACCTCTTGCTGATCCGTGAGTGTGCTCCGATGTTCTCTAGTTTTGTCCGATTGTGCGGCGGCCGGTGGTACACCGAGCGTGCTAAACACCAGCACCAAGGCAGTCAGTGATGTAAAGACAGTTCTCTTCATATAAAGCTCCAATCGCTACTAACGGTGTCAACTTCAGAACCAGGTTGCGCACGCACCGAAACCAGTATCCGCGTGTCAAATACAATAACGTATCGGCCGTGAACTTGGGTTAAACGTCCGCACTTAAAGCTGGACAGGGGCCAAGGCACCCGGGAGATAATACCCATATGAAGCTCAAAGCTAGAAACATTGTTATTGGGTCATTCGTTGTTGTGGTGCTGCTTGCTTGGTATTTTTGGGATTCGGCAGAGCGCGATATACGTAAGTTGTTGGCTGACGGCGAGGCCGCAGTTGAAACGGAGGACATAACACGAACCATGTCGCATGTCTCGCGGCAGTATATTGATGAAATCGGTCTGAATTATCTTGGGGTTAGGCGTGTCATAGGATGGGCGTTCAATAGGTTTGATGGCTTTGACGTCCGACTCCATGATATTTCTATCACCATCGACGGTGATATGGCTAAAGCCACGGCGCAGCTGCAGGTACTTGTCCTTAACCAGGGCGAAAACGCCTACCTAATCGCCGAGTCAGGAGCCCCGGATTTGGTGACCATAACGTTGGGCAAACGGCGACTTGCTTGGAAAGTCATAAGTGTGAATGGGATCGATGTCTCGAGATTCCGACTGTAGTTGCGTCACCGTAGGTGACACAATATTTAGCGGTACTTACGAAACACTGCCCACAGGATCGCCAGTAAGATAGGGATGCCCCAAAACACGTAAGGATCGTAGAAAAAGTTCGAAAATCGTTCCAGGAGCTCCCAGGCTTCCACGTGCTTACGAGCTAACTACCGGCCATAATCGGTGGACGGCGTAGGCGCGGAAAGAATGCGCCCACATGCCGCTTGTATTCGACATACTGCTCGCCAAAGATACGGATCAAACGCCGTTCCTCATAGTAGGCACCGATAAGCATATAGCTCGTGTACATGAACAAGAATATGAGATTGTTTTGCGATGGCCCGCTGGTTGCCAAGAATAGAAAGCCGGCCAACAACATGGGGTGACGGACCCAACCATAGATGCCCTTGATCTCTAACCGGTGGGTGCCGAATAGATCAAGGCCCTCGGTCGCTGTCGCCGGCCCTAATAATCGGCGCATCCCCTGCCACAGTTGCTTAAAACCGAGAAACTCGAGGTAGTCGCTCTGAATAAACGACACGTAGGCGAGCACGACTGATAACAGATGTAGAACAACCAGGCTATGCCACAGCGGCTCCGGATAGTCGATGAGCCATATATTGCTATCGGGGTGTTGGCCCCAATGTAAAACCGAGATCCAGTAATAAAGAGCCGTATAGCTCAGTACGTTGTAGATAAACCGCCAAAAATGCTCCACAAAGAATGGCGTGGTCCAACGCGCGAGCGCATGCTTGAACGGTTCTTGGGCGCAGACGGAGTGAAGTACTCCAAACAGCGCAAATGCGCAAAAAGACGCCCAGTAGTCACTCAGAATAGCTAAAACCTGCACCGCAGGTAACCGCTAGCCGGTCAGCGTAGTTGTTTGGCCTTGGCAAGTACGCGATCTAAGTGCTCTTTGAGTTCCGCCGCCTCAGGCGAATTCATACGTTTGAGTTGTTTGTAGTTTTCGTTGGCTTTAAGGAGTTGGCCACGCCAGACATACAGCTCCCCCTGGTACTCTAACGCCTGTTGGTGATCCTTCTGGATCTGCAATGCCTTGTTATAGGACCGCATTGCTTTATCCATGTACTGCTTCGCTATGTTGCGCAGGCTGTATCCTAGGTTGTTTAACGCGTCTGCGAAGTCGGGCTTGGCCTTTAGCGCCTTCTGATAGAGTTTTACCGCACGTTGGTAATCACCCTTCTTCTGTGCCTCCACGCCCTGGTTGTACAGTTTGACATGCTTGGGTGAGGCGGTTGAGGGTGTAGACACGCTGGGTGTGCTCGCCGCGATCAGTAGCGGTATGACGGGAACAAGTAATAGGGGTAAATACTTGGGCATCTTTCTTTCCTCCATGCGAACCAAGCCTGGTTGGTGTTCACGCAAAGTGTAACACGGCGCGGCTGGCCGACGGGATAAGGCAGTTACGGCGGGACTAGAGGTTGGACAACGAACTAGGACAACGCAACACGGTCTTCTTTGCGACGCCCACGCCGCGTGCGGCGGTTTTCCTTTCTCGAGTTCTTGCCGAGCAGTATGCGGTCGACCCATTCACCGAACAGATCGATCACAACGTAGATCACAAAAAGGATGGTGACGGTCGCCCAAAACGCGGTAACGATATCGGGTCGAAACACCAGCACACAAACCGTGGCGATTACCCCAACCTTCGATAGCCAGACCATTTCATTACCCCCCAATATTAAAAAGCGGAGACTGCGCCTGACCACGGGAACCTGTGCTTAAAACCCTGGTGAGACTGTGGGCGACTTCCCTGGCGAAACGACGGGCCTGGGTGCCCTCGGGAGATTCTAACTTTGGGCTCAGTCTTTGGGCAACGCTGAGGTTCGCGGGAAATCTGTTTAACAGCAAGGTTTTATCGATAGATATCAGCAATATAGCGAGGAGGGCAACCCCGTTTCTTTGCCGACGGCCGGTATCTTATAGCCGACGATGGTCAGCCTCACGCCCGGTCTCGGCCAGGCAGGGCCCACCAAAGGATGGTTAGCGCGGCTAGCCTAGAGGCCTGTACATACCTGTTGCTATGGCTGCCGGCTCAACGAAACCTTTTCTACTTTAAGCCGCGCTTGTCAAATGGGCCGGTTTAGGTTTTTTGGCGATCTGGAAGATAGCAAGTTCTGGGAATCAGAGGGGGGACGAGCATTGGTAATCATCGTCTCTTGAATGCCGCTTCCAAAGCCGGCACTGTCGCTGCTGTCCGTCACCTAGCATGTACGGGACCTGAGGGCTGAACGCTAATAAACCGCATCTGAAGTGGGTATATGCCAGGTACCGTCGATGAAAGATACGGCAGCAAAAAAAGGTGAGCATTACACGGGCCCTAAGGCCGCACCCGAAAATACCAATCAGGTAGGTGCCATAGTTGGCCCGAGCGTATACTAAAGCGCCAGCCACGCAGCAGATCAACACAGGGATTCCATATGAAGTGCTACGAGAACATCCTCGATTTAATCGGCAAGACATCGCTTGTGAAGTTGAATCGGTTAGCCGACGCCAGTATGGCGACCGTATACGCCAAAATGGAAAACCTTAACCCTGGTGGCTCGGTTAAGGATCGCATGGCCATCAACATGGTTAAGCGCGCAGAAGAGGCCGGGTTACTGAAACCCGGGTCCATCCTGGTGGAGAGCACCTCCGGCAATACCGGTCTTGGTCTTGCCATGATCGCGGCGGTGCGGGGTTACCGTTGTGTGTGCACCATGCCCGACAAGATGAGTAAAGAGAAGATCGATATGCTCAAGGCTTATGGGGCTGAGGTGATCATTACGCGGACGGATTTGCCGCATGATCATCCCGAGAGCTACGTCGAGGTAGCCAAGCGTGTTGCACGAGAGCGGCCGGGTGGTTTCTACACCGATCAGTACTACAACATGAGTAACCCGGAGGCACACTATCTGACCACCGGTCCCGAGATTTGGGAAGACACCGACGGCAAGATCGACTGCCTCGTCGGGGGCATCGGTACCGGTGGCACCATATCGGGGGCCGGCAAGTATCTAAGAGAGAAGGCGGCCGAGGCCGGTCGTGAGATAAAGATCGTTTGTCCCGACCCAATGGGCAGTATCTACTACGACGAGTTCTATAAGGGCAAATCTGGAGAGCCAGGCATCTATCGCGTCGAAGGTATCGGCCATGACTTCATGGTGGGTACGCTAGACTTTTCGGTTATCGATGAAGTGATGCCGGTATCCGATCGCGATTCGTTTCTAACCGCCAGGCGCCTGGCGCGTGAAGAAGGCATATTTGTCGGTGGCTCCACTGGCACCGCCGTCTTTGGCGCCCTCAAGGTGGCAAAAGAACTGGGCCCAGGAAAGATGCTCGTTGTCATACTCGCCGACTCTGGCGACCGTTACTTGAGCAAATGTTTCGACGACGATTGGATGAAAGATATGGGTTTTCTTGGGCTCGAGCAACGCCTGGGAACCGTCCGAGAAGTCATTAATCTCAAGGGTGGTAATGTGGAGTTCGCACTACCCGATGAGACCTTGGGTCATGTTGCCAGTCGCATGGCGGAACTCGGTATCTCGCAAATGCCAGTGAAGAGTAACGGTGAGGGCCGTCTCATGATGATCCATGAACTGGACTTACTGCAGAGCCTGGTAAGCGGTAAGTGCACCCCCGACGGGACGGTCGAGGAGGCGGCCAAGGAGCTCGAAGGCGAAGTAAGCATGGACGACCCGCTTACCAAGGTCCAATCCGTATTTGACGCTAACAATGTGGCTATCGTGATGGATGAGGGTAATGTCATCGGTGTGATTAGCAAGATCGATGTTGTCGAATTTCTCACTGCCCGGCAATGAAGGAACACTACTATCTCGATAATGCTGCCACCAGCTGGCCTAAGCCAGAGCCGGTGTACACGACCATGGATAAATTCTTCCGCAGTTATGGCGTGAACCCAGGGCGCGGTGACCACGAGATGGCGGTGGAAGCGGAGAACATGGTGAGCGAAACGCGCCGCATGTTGGCCGCATTCTTCAATTTCGGGGGTGATCCGAATCGGGTCGTGTTTACACAAAATGCAACCGATTCACTAAACATTGCCCTGTACGGCCTGCTAAACGAGGGTGACCATGTGGTGACTACGCGGCTTGAACACAACTCCGTGTTGCGACCGCTGAATCATCTGCAACGCGACCATGGTGTCGATGTCACTTTTGTCGCCCGCGACGCCCAAGGATACGTTTATCCAGGGGATATCGGTCGCGCGATAACGCCAAAGACCAAAGTAGTCGTCGTCAATCACGCGTCCAATGTACTCGGCTCTGTGCAAGACCTCGAGGCAATGGGTAAGTTTTCGCGGGAAGCGGGAAGTGTGTTTGTGGTCGATACCTGTCAGAGCGCCGGCGTGTTGCCCATAGACATGGATGGCCTCGGTATCGATGTGCTCACATTTACCGGGCACAAGGGGCTGTTGGGACCGATGGGAATCGGTGGCATGATCGTGGCTGAAGGTATCGAGGTGCGCCCGGCACGTGTCGGCGGAACCGGGGTCGATTCAGTGTCACCATTTCATCCCGATGCCTATCCTTATCATCTGGAGGCGGGCACGGTGTCGGTGCCAGGCATCGCCGGTTTGAACGCGGCCCAGAAATGGTTCGCGGAGCTAGGTAGACAGTTGCTGGGCAGCGCCGCCGGTAACGTCTCGCATACGCAGGCGTGCCGGGCGGCATTGGAGCACGTGCACTCGGTAGAACGTGCCCACACAGAACGGCTGGAGTCGGCATTTCGTGATCTCGATGGCATTACGGTGTACGGTCCGAACGGTGTCCGGCATCGAGTGGCGACACTGTCGATTAATCTCGACGCCATGCCGGCCGATCAGGTGGGTGCGATGCTAGATGCCGACCATCATGTGTGTGTGAGGACCGGTGTCCACTGTGCGCCACTGGCGCACAAAGACGAAAACACCGTCGATAAGAAGGGGACCGTGCGTTTTTCACCCGGGTACTTCACCGACGACGAGGATATCGATCAAGCCATTGCCGGTGTCACCGAACTACTAACGGGTTGACAGGTCTCGCTGTTCTTGGCAATGCGCTCGCCACGTCTTTCCCCACTAGGTTCGTCGTCGCCCGACCAAACCGATATTTTTTGCCGGTCATTCCCGGTAGAAGGATTACATGCCAACCGGACTTCTGTTATAACCCTTTGCGATAACTAACCAGGAGCCCAGCGTGAAATTCGATACCAAAGTCGTACGAGCCGGAATTACGCCGGACCCTACCACTGGGTCTATCTTGCCGCCTATTTACGAAACCGCCACCTACGTCCTCGAGGAAGTTGGTAAGGATAAAGGCTTCGACTACACGCGCTCGTCTAATCCCACGCGCCAAGTGCTCGAAGAGAATCTCGCCGCCATCGAGGGCGGTAAGTACGCCGTATGTTTTGCCAGTGGTATGTCAGCCGTGGATAGCGTCATGAAACTCCTTAGCGCCGGCGATCATGTCGTTAGTTCCGACGATGTCTATGGCGGAGTTTCCCGTCACTTCAACCGCGTCCTCGCGCGCTATGGACTGAACTTTAGTTATGTCAATTCCTCTGAGCCCGAGGCGGTGCGTAAGGCGATACGCCCGGAAACGAAGATGTTGTGGGTGGAAACACCTACGAACCCGTTGCTCAAGGTGACTGATTTGGTGGCGATGGCCGATATCGCTAAGCAGCATGATCTGTATCTGGGGGTTGATTCAACCTTCGCCACACCGGTGTTCCTGCGACCGCTAGAGCATGGCGTGGACATCGTCATGCACAGCACGACGAAGTATCTTAGCGGTCACAATCAAATTATCGGCGGTGCCCTCATCACCAATCGCCAAGACATCTATGATGAAATGAAATTCATACAAAAGACCATCGGTGCTGTTCCCAGTCCGTTCGACTGCTGGTTACTACTTCTCGGACTGAAGACATTGCATCTACGTATGCAACGTCACGCCGTTAGCGCCCAGCGTGTGGCTGAATACTTGGAAGGTCACCCAAAGGTTTCCAAGGTCACCTACCCAGGGCTCGCATCGCATCCGCAGCACGAAATCGCCAAGTCACAGATGTCGGGATTTAGCGGGATGATCTCGTTTGAGTTGAAAGGTGGAATCGCCGCCGGTAAGGCAGTGATGAACAACGTCAAATTATGCGGTTTGGCCGAGAGTCTTGGGGCCGTAGAAACTATGATCACTCACGCCGCCACCATGACTCACGTGGACGTCCCCCCGGAAGAACGTCAAGCACGCGGTCTAACCGATGGGCTGGTGCGACTTTCCGTGGGTATCGAAGACGTGGAAGATATTGTTGCGGATCTCGAGCAAGCACTCGATAAGGCGTGATCTACTAGCCCGATCCCGCAAGCGTGCGTCGGTTTCGCAATCCTAGCGGATCATGGGGATCGACGCCCGCCATAAACGGTTGTTTGCGATCTCGGTTGGTCAACTGATAAACCAGACCCAACCAGTTGTTGAACATGGCTTTGCCGGTATCGGTCCAGGTGTTATCCACGTATTCGTGTAAGCGCTTCTCAGGGAGCCGGGGAATTGTCTTACCACCAGACTTGGCGCTTTCCACCTGCCGTTTGTGTTCCTCCAGAATAGCGATTGCCTCGGGTGCGAAGTAGTTCTCGGGATAAGGCGGGTAGTCAGGTCGTTCATCGTTAATAAAGCGGCTGAGCTCGCGTTTATATTCCTTTAGCAGGCTGTTGATATCGTACTCCGGGTGACCTTGAAAGTAGATCAGCCGGAATTGATCGGGGCTGACTACAAGGTGCACGTCCGCCTGTTCGCTGTATGCGAGTACGGTCAATCCCGCTGCCTCGACCTGCTCACGCGTAACCTCGTTAAAATGAGAGTGTGGCGCGTCGAAGCGAGTGTTGATGTTACTGACAAGCGGGTGCGTGTGCTCGAGGAGCCGGTGCGAGTACACACCCCAACGTTTTTGCGGTAGGCGAATGCGCTCGATGTTGTGGTACAACTTCAGATCGGCGTGGGTGGCCAGACACGAGCAAACAATCGAGCAAACGTGTTCACGACCCCAGGCCAAGACATCTGCCATCGGGTCCCAGTAGGGCTCCTGCGTAATGTCATCATGGGCTGGGTTCGCACCGGTTATGATAAGTGCGTCCAGGCCATCTTGTTGTAGCTGACGAAAATCTTCGTAGTAGCGCTCAACATGTGTTTTCGCCTCGCCCTGGCGCTCGATCCCCCCGATCGTAAAGAGATGCACATAGAACTGGGCAATGTGGTTACAGGATCCGATAAGCCGCAAAAACTGGCGTTCGGTCGCCTGCAAGGCAGTATCGGGCATCATATTAAGTAACCCGATATGTAGCTCGCGGATGTCCTGTTGTTTCGCCCGGTCTGCGTTCAGTACCTCTTGTCCGGATTCACGCAACCGCTCAAATGCAGGTAGATTAGAATGTGCAACCAGTGGCATGCCTTAAACCTCTGTGACTATGCGGCTGCCTGTTTCTGTAAGGTCTCACAGATCAGCTTGATGAAATCGGCCTCATTTTGGGTCTTTTCCGCATCGCGGGCTTCGACCGTATAGCCATACTGGTCAGCGATCGCTTGGTACAGCGGGCGACGATGTGCGACCAACTTGGGGAAAATCCATCGCATAAATCTGTCCGGATCGATGTCTTTGATCTCTTTCAGACCTTCCTGGCGCAAGTACTCCGCGAGTTGACCCTCAAAAAAATCCTCTTGGTAGTAAAGCGGTTTAGAGTTTTCGATTTGCCGTGTGATTAACTTATCTTCCATATCTTTGCCGGCACGGATGTAGATGATCAGGGTATGTTCCGCCAGGGTCTCGAGCACATCATCATCGTCTAGTTCACACACGCTGCCACCCATATCGTTGATGAAATGGGCATAACGATAAATATCCTTGGCCTTGGTGATGAAGGATGCAACGTCCCGCATTGCGTGGATCTCAGCTTCTCGGTGCAAACGCTGCCGGACCCTGAATTCTTCCAATGAAAGTCCGCCCAACTCCGGATTACCGATCTTTCCTAGAAATGTCGAGATTGGCTCGAGGTTGTGTACCGTAATATTGCTGCCGATATAGATCGAGTCGCTGCATAACAGGTCGCGCAGGAAATCGACCTTCATAGCTTCCTTCTTTACGTTATCGAGGATTGCTTCTTGTAGATACTTGGTGCCGATACGGTAGTCACCGGAATAATGAAACCATGCAGATTTTGGCAGTTTGTTGGCGAGCGTGGTCTTACCGACCCCGGACATACCGAGCAACGTGATTGCCTTGTTGTCCCATTGCTCGAAATCGGCGCAAGATATATGCATGGGCTTACCCGAAACCTATCTAGTTTAAATTATAGTCGGCGCTGATTTAGGGGATTATGACAATGTCAATTCGACGATTTTTCGCTCTTCCCGTTTTGGTCTCGTTGTTGGCAACCGGTCGGGTCTCACCATAACCAACGGCCGCGATCTTCGCAGGATCGATGCGCATACTGGCACGCAAGTACTGTTTTACAGCATATGCACGTTGCTCCGAGAGTAGGAAGTTCGCTGCGTCACTGCCGTGCGAATCGGTGTGTCCTTCGATCCTCAGCTTGCTTTGAGGAAATGTCTTAATCGCGTCTTGTAGCTTGGCTAGCAATTGAAAGTTATTTGCCCCAATCGAGGATTGTCCGCTTTCGAAATTCAGTCCAATGAGACGAATGATAATGTCATT
The DNA here is from genome assembly GCA_964194625.1 of Acidiferrobacterales bacterium. Lineage (GTDB taxonomy): Bacteria > Pseudomonadota > Gammaproteobacteria > Acidiferrobacterales > SPGG2 > SPGG2. The sequence continues at coordinate 36,879 of CAXMNC010000130.1, read as the reverse complement.
GGTTTCGCGCAGCACATTCGCTTCATCACGCGCAAACATACGTTCGACGCGATGAAATCGCTGGCGGATCCGCGCCTGGGCCTCTAAGCGCTCTGAAAGTGCCGCACGCTCTTCTGATGCACCACCTAGCATTCGCTTCAGCTGTTTTACTTCTCCCTGCAGATCGTTCACATTCTGGTTGAGCTTCTGCGAGTTCGACTGTTGATCCTCGATATAGCCGATAATTTCCTTCGTGGGCCCTGCCCAGCCATTGTCTAGGGTGGCGGCCTTATCGGTAGCAGCCGTAATCTGCGAAATTGGAATCTCCCAATCAAGGATTAGGTCTTCCATGCTTAGTTTCTTGGCCTGGGCGTCGCGTATTGTCTTTGCCAGATAAAGTGCGTGCTTGGCCTCGTATTTCGCCTGTTGGGCGAGGCTTCGCGGCACATCTGTGTCGTAGCGATCCTCGCTCAGTGCCTTGCCGGCCTCTTGCAAAAGCTTGTGTGCTTTTTGCAGGGTCTTAGGTGCATATTTCTTGACCTTGAGCTTGTCGGCCTTAGCTAACAGCACGCGAGTTTGACTAAGGTAGTTAGTCTTGATCGCCGTGAGTTCGGCGTCACGATAGTATTTCTCCGCGCTCTTCGCATTCTTCTCGGCCGCTTTCGTAGAGCCGCGCTCCAGATCGATCATGGCCTTAGAGAATTTTTCCTCCGCCCGGCGCCATGAGTCTCTCGCGTGCTTACTGGCCTCCACCGTTTGCGCGTCGCCGCGGGTCTTGATTAGTGTCGCCATCTTGGATTGGGCGAGCCTGCTGGCGCGCGATGCCTGCTTAAAATAGTCAGTGGCTGCCACCAAATCGTCGCGAATGGTGCCGAGGCTCCGGCCACGTTCGAACTTCTGCTCCGCACTGCGGTAGTGTTTTACCGCCTTGGCATAGCTTCGCGGGGCCAAGATTTCCGCCTGTGTCGATTTCGCTGCTTCGAAAGCGGCAGTCGCGTCTTGAAAAAGCGACTCTTTGACTTGTTGACTCGCAGCGCCATTGGCAAAGCAAATAAACAACAAAGCCACTGCTGAACAAATAGTCACCCGTTTTGCTTGCATGATATTCCCCCTGGTCTGTGAAAATGACTGCATCTCACACCTGGTGAAACCCCCGCCCCCTAATTCAAGAACCACATAATAAGGCATTCTGCGGCTGCAAGGGTACGGTTGGGGTATATCGGCCGATTGGCCGGGCGCTATCCTCAGCCCAGGATCTCGGTGCCAGCGGCGGTGCCGAGAATCAGCACGTCGGCGCCACGCCGGGCAAAAAGGCCATTGGTGACCACGCCCGGGATATGATTGAGCTTGTCTTCCATCTCCACCGGGTTGAGGATTTTGAGGTTTTTTACATCCAAGATGATATTGCCGTTGTCGGTGGTGAAGTTGGGGCGCAACGCTGGTTCGCCCCCGAGTTTGACGATCTGTCTCGCTACCAGGCTTTGTGCCATCGGGATTACCTCGACCGGCAGTGGAAACGCGCCCAGTACATCAACCAGTTTCGATTCATCGGCGATGCAAACAAATTTTTCACTGGCCTGGGCAATGATCTTTTCCCGGGTCAGGGCGCCGCCCCCACCCTTGACGAGGTGCAGATGTTTTGTGGCCTCATCGGCCCCATCTACGTAGAGCGGCAGGTCGCCGGTGTCGTTGAGACCAAGCACCGCTATGCCATGCTTCTTCAGACGCTCCGCGCTGGCTTCCGAGCTGGCCACGGCGCCGTCGATTTTGCCCTTTATCCCCGCCAAGGCATCGATGAAGTGATTGGCGGTCGAGCCGGTACCGACACCCACTATCATGCCTAGCTCTATGTAATCCAACGCTGCCCGCGCCGCCGCTTGTTTCAATTCATCCTGATTCATGGTTGTACCTGTAAAGATTGTGTGTGGCTGAGCATACCGCCTCTCGCAGGTCGAAAGAAGCAGGCCTTGTGAGTTGGCGGACGCCATAGCGTGTCACCGGCAAGAGCTATCACCTCGGACAATAATATCTGATAGATTACGGTTGTGCCGAGAAACTACATCAAAAAAATACTAACTGCCCGCGTCTATGACGTCGCCGAGGAGACCCCGCTTGAGTTCGCGCCGATGTTGTCGCGACGACTTGGTAACCGCATTTGGCTCAAACGTGAGGATGAGCAGCCCATCTTTTCGTTTAAGGTGCGCGGGGCCTATAACAAAATGATCGGGCTACCACGCGATACCCTTAAGAAGGGTGTCGTGGCCGCCTCGGCCGGGAATCACGCACAAGGGGTGGCGCTTGCCGCTAGCCGTCTGAAGGCGAAATCCGTCATCGTCATGCCGCTAACTACGCCCCGCATCAAGGTGGATGCGGTGCGTGCCCTTGGGGGCAAGGTGATATTGAAGGGCGACAACTACGACGAGGCCTATGAGCACGCGCGCGAGATATGTGAAACCCGTCAACTGACCTTCATCCATCCTTACGATGACCCGGATATTATTGCCGGCCAAGGCACGATTGGCTTCGAGATTTTGAAGCAGCATACGGGCGACCTAGATGCCATTTTTGCGCCAGTCGGCGGCGGCGGATTGATCGCTGGCATCGCTGTTTACGTCAAGCAGCTGCGTCCAGATGTAAAGATAATCGGGGTTGAACCCGAAGATGCGAACGGCATGCATCGATCACTGGCAGCCGGCAAGCGCGTTCATCTCGATCATGTCGGAATATTCGCGGATGGTGTTACCGTACGAGCCCCAGGCAAGGAGCCATTTCGGCTCGCCAAGAAGTTTGTCGATGAAGTGGTGGTGGTGAGCAACGATGAGATCTGTGCTGCTATCAAGGACATCTTCGAAGACCAACGCTCTGTACTAGAGCCAGCCGGTGCCTTGGCATTTGCTGGTCTCAAGCGCTATGTAGAGCGAGAGCGGCTCAAGAAGGCGAGTCTGGTCGCGATTGCCTCAGGGGCCAATGTAAACTTTGATCGTTTGCGACATGTGTCTGAGCGGGCCGAGCTCGGCGAGCGCCGCGAAGCGATCCTGGCCGTGACCATACCCGAGCAACCTGGAAGCTTTCGAAAATTCTGCGCCGTGATTGGCAATCACAATGTTACCGAATTCAATTATAGGCATGCCGACCCGACGAAGGCACACGTTTTTATTGGAATCCAGATCAGCGACGCCAAAGAGGCGAGGAAAATCATTAGCGCGTTACGCCGGCACGGATACGAGACTCTTGATATGATCGATAATGAGATGGCCAAGCTACATATTCGCCATCTCGTGGGCGGACGTGCGCCCAACGCAATGAATGAGATGCTTTATCGGTTTGAGTTTCCAGAGCGCCCAGGTGCGCTGCGCAACTTCTTAAGCAAGATGGGCCAGACGTGGAATATTAGCTTGTTTCACTACCGTAATCACGGCGCCGACTTCGGTCGTGTGCTTGTGGGTATGCAAGTTCCGCCCAACGAAAAGAAACAATTCAAAGAGTTTCTCGATAACTTGGGTTACGAGTATGCTGACGAGACAGATAATCCGGCGTATAAGTTATTCTTGAGCTGATCAAGACCCGCCTTTTTTACTAACGCGTTCGACCTTTTCGATGATGACATCTTGTTTGGGCACGTCTCGATACGGGCCACTGCGCCCTGTCGGGGTAGATTCTATCTTCTGCAACACATCCATTCCTTTAATTACCTTTCCGAATACAGCATAACCCCAGCCATCTCTCGCGTTCTCCTTATCTAAAGAGTCATTAGTTGCGGTGTTGATGAAGAACTGTGAGGTCGCGGAATGGGGATCACCAGTACGCGCCATGGCGATAGAGCCAACCACGTTCTTAAGGCCATTGGCCGCCTCGTTCTTGATCGGCTCGCGCGTTGGTTGTTTCTCGAGCCCTGGCTTAAAGCCACCTCCCTGGATCATGAAACCAGGAATGACTCGATGAAAAATCGTGCCATTATAAAGTCCATCATCGGCATACTTGAGAAAGTTGTCGACAGTAACCGGCGCCTTCACTCGATTGAGCTCGATTTCGATCACGCCAAAGTTTGTCGTCATACGCATGATGAGATCGCCTTTTTTAGGTAGTGTGTCCGCCCGATTTCCCGCGCTTCTATCATCTCCCGTGCACGCAGAGAGTGCCACAATAAACAACGTGAGTAGGACTCGTTGAGAACGATGCGTAAGTTTCTTCATGGGGATAAGCTGGTATTAAAGGCGATTAGCGTTTCTCCATCTTAAGAATAGCCTTCCATTCTTTGGCTGTCACCGGCATTACCGAGAGACGATTGCCACGTCTGACTAGGCGTAGTTCTTTTAGCAATGGGTTCTGTTTTATCTCACTGAGTGGAATTGTCTTTTTTATCTTGCGGACAAAGCGCACATCTACCATATACCAGCGGGGATTACTGGCGCTACTCTTAGTGTCATAGTAAGGACTCTTGGGATCGAACGCGGTGAAATCCGGGTAGTGTTCGCCTGCGATCTCAACAATTCCAACGACACCGGGCTCTGCGCAGTTCGAATGATAGAAAAATGCTTGGTCACCTATCTTCATCTCGCGCATGAAGTTGCGCGCCTGATAGTTGCGAACACCGTCCCAGTGATCTGTTTTGCGACGCGCGGCCGCAAGTTGATCGATGCCATAGGTGCTCGGTTCGGACTTCATCAACCAATAGCGCATGAGTTTATTCCATTACTTACAAGAACGGGATTGTGCCAGCTTGGCCTAACACATTGTGTAGACAGCCCGGTCGGTTATGACTGCCTCAAGCGGCATGTCCCAGGGTTTTGCCTCAAGGCTGTCGACGCGCTGAAAGTCGTGAGCAATGCCGACTAGATTTGGTTTTCGCCATATTTTTCGATTGCGCAAGAACGATAGACTGTGGTCGTAGAAACCACCACCCATGCCGAGACGGTTACCGCTTTCGTCAAAACCGACCAAGGGTAAAAGAACAAGATCGAGCTGTTGTGCGCGCACGAGATCTCTGGCTGGGACCACCGGTTCGGGTATGCCAAAGCGGTTTTGTGCTAAAGATGTACCCGGTTCTGCCGGCGCAAACCACAGGTAATCACCACTAAGGCGCGACAGCACGGGAAGATAACAGGTTTTGCGCATGTCCCACATGCGTTCCATGATTGCGTGCGGATCGATTTCTCCGTCATTGGCAAGGTAGCAAGAGATTCGTCGACTTACACGAAAAAGGTGCGAATGTGTAACATTAAACGTAAGCCGCTCGCTTGCAAGCATCTGCTCGGCGGGTGAGAGCGCAGCTCGCTGGGCGCGCAAGCGTCGGCGCAAATCAGCTTTAGTGTTTTTTGCGGGCAACGATAGAACTTAAGAATAGTAGAGCAAACAAGGCGCCCCCCGCATGTGCCGTCTCGCTCTTGCGCCTTGAACCGTATGGTTCAAGTGGGGTGCCTCAGCGAGGCTTCAGGCTTTCCGCTGCAAGGCGGACATGCGCAACAGCATCAACGATTCGGCTCCCCGAAACAGAGCATTAGGTTCTAAGGACTTCATAGAACGATACGAACACCGCAGGGGGCGCACTTCCATAATAACCCTATATGGCCCCGAACCAAAACGCTGTGGAATTGAGTTACTATTCCTGACGTAGAACAGCGTCGATCTTATTCTGTAGAAATCGCAACTTCTGATTGACGTCAGGCGCGAATGTTTCGCGTTGGCGTAAGTCCAACAGATCGTTGGTGATATTTAGCGCAGCCATGACGGCACAGCGCTCAGTGCCAATGACTTTGCCGCTGTCTTGGATCTCGCGCATCTTGCGGTCGAGAAAGCTTGCCGCCGCCGACAGTGCCTCGCGCTCGTCTTCCGGGCAGGCGACCATAAATTCCTTCCCCATAATATTGACGCTTATGCCGTCCTGCACCGCCTTCACCTCAGCCGCGCTCCAGCGCTTTGAGACGTCCAATCATGTCCTCAATGCGACTTCTCGCAAGTCGGGTTTTCTCTACAAGTTTGGTGTGCTCGCCCGTCAGACCCTGATTCTCTGACTTGAGCGAGCTGTTCTCCTGCCTGAGATATTGACAGACATCGATCAGCTGGTCGATTCGACCCTCTAGGTCCTTGATATCATCTTTGTTACCGTCCACGCCTGTTCCTCGACAATCACTTTATTTTCAATAAAATATAGGACTGACTTCGACCTGGGTCAACGGTTTCTCTACCTTTTTTGGGTGTTATAATTAGCGGTTCGGCAGCCAGGTATTAACGCTGTTAACCCTATATCCCCCTGTTCTTCGTCGACAAACGTCACAACCACTTCGTCGAGTGCGTCGCTTACGTGCCGATAGTTCGGGCATAATGTAGGGAATGGACACCAAATTCGTCGAAAAGCGGCGCCGTGACGTCATGGACCAAATGGGGGGCGGGGTGGCTATTCTCCCGACTGCGCCTATCCGCAACCGCAACCGCGATGTGAACTTCCCATTTCGGCCCGATAGCGACTTTTACTATGTCACTAATTTCCCAGAACCGGAGGCGGTGGCGGTGGTAGTCCCCGGGCGTGCTAATGGTGAATATATTCTATTTTGCCGCGAAAAGAACGCAGACAAAGAGATTTGGGACGGAAAGCGTGCTGGCCTGCAGGGCGCAAAAGATATCTACGGTGCCGACGATGCCTTCCCCATCGACGATATCGATGAGATCTTGCCGGGCCTGCTCGAGAACTGTGACAAGGTTTTTTACAGTATGGGTCGGTATCGGGAGTTTGACGCCCGGCTCATGGGTTGGGTGAACGAAGTGCGTGACAAATCACGCGCCGGCGTGAAGGCCCCTGGCGAATTCGTTGACCTGAATCACATCCTGCATGAAATGCGCTTATATAAGCGGCCAGAAGATATTCGCGTGATGAAGCGGGCTTGCAAGATTTCTGCGCAAGCGCATAAGCGCGCAATGCAGACGTGTCGGCCCGGTATGATGGAATACGAAATAGAAGCCGAGTTGTTGTACATTTTTAAGCGCAACGGTAGTGCATTTCCCGCTTACCCACCAATCGTCGGCGGTGGCGCAAATAGCTGCATCTTGCACTACACGCAAAACGACGCCGAACTCAAGGATGGTGATCTACTGCTAATCGATGCCGGCGCCGAAATCGATTGCTATGCGGCGGATATTACACGCACATTCCCAGTCAACGGAAAGTTCAGCGGCGAGCAACGGGCTGTGTATGAGATCGTGCTAGCGGCCCAGCTCGCCGCCATCGATCAGGTTAAACCCAAGAATCAATGGAATAATCCGCATGAAACAGCCGTGCGCATACTTACCGAAGGGTTTGTTGATATAGGCCTACTTAAAGGCAGTGCCGATGACCTCATAAGCGACGAGACCTATAAGCAATTCTATATGCACCGTACTGGTCATTGGTTGGGCATGGACGTCCACGATGTGGGTGATTACAAGGTAGATGACATCTGGCGATTGTTGGAGCCGGGAATGACGATGACCGTCGAGCCTGGCGTTTACATCCCAGCCGAAAGCAAAGGGGTTGACGCGCGCTGGTGGAACATAGGTATTCGCATCGAGGACGATGTGTTGGTAACCCGCGAGGGTAATGAGGTACTCACCCGTGAGGTACCGAAGTCGATCGATGATATTGAGGCGCTAATGAATCAATAACCGGCGGGCAACGGTTGATTTCGTTGCCCGCCATCCTGCTGTCCGCTTACCTATTCAATACGTGTTCTTAGAAGATCGTCTAACCTCACCAACCCTGGCCGAACATTATCGACGGGTGACAGGTGGATGCGTGTACTCCGGTCCATAATCGATTGTCTTTTGGATTTTGCGTACCGAGTTTGTAACTACCAGCCCGGGCCCAGGCGCTGATACCGGTGTTGCGCATAGTGACCGACACTCGGCGCGTCTCACCCGGCTTCAGATTACCGGCGATGGATTGGCCAACGAATCGGGAGGCATTTGTTGTCGCCGCGGCGTTCGCCGGCGATACACGCAGCAACTGTCGCAACCAGCGGGGTAGGTGTGGCGATGGCGACTCGGCGGTGTTTTCGCTGGTTTGGATGGTAGCCGGCGGGCTGACGGTGTCAGCCGCCGTTACCGGCGCGGCGGCCATTAGCAGCAGCCAGGCGCCGGCAGGGCAGTTAGTGAATAGCCTAGTTGTTTACGGTTGTATGCGGTCATGGTTGGCTCCCTGCCTCGTTTTCGCCACCCCTAGGGACATGGGCGGGTATTTGCGTATATTTTGATAATTGGGAAAATAATCCTAACTACTTAAGATGTCAACCCCTGGCCCCCGGTGGACTGGCAGCACCTTGATTGTTGCGTGTACCCTAGCTTTTGGTTATGGCTACAATCGCGTTTGGACACTGACAACGAGCGGCAATAGATCGGCATGCAAAATGATTACGACATAGTGATCGTAGGTGGTGGACTCGTGGGCATGAGCCTCGCTAGCGCGCTCGGGCGTAGTGGCTTTCGGATAGCGGTTATAGAGGCCAAGAAATGGCAGCCACCGGTAGCGCCAAACCAGGAGGGCCGCACATTGGCGCTGGCCTACGGGTCTAGGCGGATATTCGAGGGTATGGGTTTGTGGTCGCAGATCGCGGCGCAGAACGTAACGCCTATCAAACGAATCCATATTTCTGATCGTGGACGATTCGGAATTACCAGACTCGATGCGACAGACGCGGGCATCGATGCATTGGGATACGTCGTGCAAACGACTGCGCTCGCCGCGGTGTTGTATCACGCAGTTCAAGACCTCGAGTCCATCGATCTTATCAGCCCCGCTGCGATGAAAGACCTGGTATTCAGTGTCGATTCGGTCTCGATTACCGTCAAACATGCCAACCGTGAGCGTAAGGTTAGTGCTCGTCTACTAGTTGGAGCCGATGGGGGTCGTTCGCGTGTGCGCTCGCTCGCCGGTATCGACGCCCACGAGATCGACTATGATCAGACTGCCATTGTTGCGACCGTGACGCCTGAGGCGCCCCACCACAATGTGGCGTATGAACGCTTTACCGACAGCGGGCCATTGGCACTATTGCCGATGCAAGATCAGCGTTGCACCGTCGTCTGGAGCACCCATCGGCAACAGGCCGATTCGATTATGGTCTGGGACGAGGCCATGTTTTTGCAGCAACTGCAAGAACGCTTCGGCGATCGCTTAGGGCAGTTTCTCGAGGTCGGCAAGCGGGTGGCTTATCCGCTTGTGCTTACGCGTGTCGATCGGGACGTGCGCGCGCGGCTGGCGTTGGTTGGAAACGCCGCCCACACCGTGCACCCGGTGGCGGGACAAGGTTTTAATCTAGGCCTGCGTGATGTGGCAACCCTATCGCAAATACTGGTAGAAGCAGCCCGTGGTGGTCGAGATATCGGCGATGCCCATGTTGTAGGCAAGTACCTAAGCTGGCGTCAACGTGACACGCGCGCGGTTACTGCCTTTACCGACGGTCTGATTCGTTTGTTCTCCAACTCCTTTATGCCGGTCGCGGTTGCGCGCAACCTTGGTCTTATGGCTACCGACTTACTCCCGCCACTCAAGCGTTTTTTGATTCGTCGAACCAGCGGTCTAGCCGGACCGTTGCCCAGGCTTGCACGTGGGCTGCCCATGGAAAGCATTTAGCTTTATGACCCGATCTACAAACACTGATTACGATGTTGTTATTGTCGGCGCTGGAATCGTTGGTGCAACCCTAGCCTGTGCGTTGGCGGTCTCGAAGTTACGTATCGCGGTAGTTGAACATACGCAACCATTATCGGCGCCGACCGGGGATTATGATCTCCGCGTGAGCGCGATTACCCCCGGTTCGCGTGTGATTCTTGATGGGGTGGGGGCCTGGGCCGGCATCGTTCAAGAGCGTGTATGTCCAGTGGAACAAATGCATGTTTGGGATGCGGGCGGTACCGGCGCCATACACTTTGATAGCGCCGATATCGGTGAACCGCATCTGGCCTACATTATTGAGAACAACGCTATCCGAGCGGCGTTGATAGAGCGTATTGGGTGTTGCAGCAACGTGCAGCTGTGTTGTCCACGAGATGTCGACACCATCGATGTCGCCGACTCGCGGGTAACGCTGCGATTAACCGACGGCACACAGATTGGTGCGAGTGTTGTGATTGGTGCCGATGGCCCGCGGTCGCGAGTACGGCAACAGGCCGGCATCGACCTTACCGCCTGGGGTTATGCACAACAGGCTATCGTTGCCACCGTCGCCACCGAAAAATCCCACAAGAATACAGCCTGGCAACGGTTTCTCTCGACCGGCCCGCTGGCATTTCTGCCACTGGCTGATGGACGATGCTCAATTGTTTGGTCAGTGGACTCGGAGCAAGCTGATGTCTTGCTTGCCCATGACGACGCCCAGTTTCTCGAGGCCCTGGCAACTGCCTTCAGCGATAGACTCGGCGCCGTCGTGGCGACAAGTGCGCGTGCCGCTTTTCCCTTACAACGTGCGCATGCCAAGCGCTACGTAGACTCAAGAATTGCGCTGATCGGTGATGCTGCCCACACTGTGCACCCGTTGGCGGGGCAGGGCGTCAACCTAGGACTATTGGACGCTGCGGTGCTGGCCGAGGTATTGCTTGACGCCGACGGCGCTGGGCGCGACATCGGCTCGCTTCGAATGTTGCGTCGTTATGAGCGCTGGCGTAAAGGCGACAATCTGGCCATGCTCGGAATCACCGATGGCTTGAAGCGCCTATTCGGTAATTCCATGGAGGCGGTGGCGCGGGTGCGCACTCTTGGTCTCGATGTCACCGATTCGATTCAGCCCGTCAAGAATATGTTCATGCGCCGAGCGGCGGGCTTGGAAGGGGACTTACCCCGATTAGCGCGAGGTATGTCAGTCGTTTCACCAGAGCGCCGATAATCGAGCCCGATCTTCTAGCTACTGAAACCCCACACACCGTGAAGAATCGTGTCTAGACCTGCGTACTCGGATTTTATCGCCCGCGTAATTTTTGTTGTACCAAGCTGTTGACGTAGTCTTTTCATAACTTTACGCCCTTCAGGCGATAACAATGCACGCGTGATAGCCGCTTTATCTTCTGGAGACAGGCGCGGCCCCGCTGTTAATGTCTGCCCGGGTATTGCTTTGCTCTTAAATACTATCCGGGCATGCCGGTTATCGGGATCTACTTGGCGATACGCTTCGAGTGACATTATGGCGCTATCGCACTTGCCAGTGATCATGGCTTGGTAAATGGCTTGCCAGCTTTGCTCGCGTATCAACACAGGTTGGCGCGCCGGGTTGTCGAACTCGTAATACACCTGTAGTGTCGCGTAGTGCGGCGGAGCGTGACCACACACAGATCGCCCCGCCAGGTCCTGTAACAAATTGAGTTGATGATCGCGCCTCGATGCAAGCACCACAAAGATGTCTTTCTGTGCGACCTTCACCAACGGCTCATGCTCCAGCCTCGAGATGCGCCAGCTAACGAAATGTGAACCGTCAAATACGAGGTCGTATTCGCCCTGTTGCATTGCTTGTTGATAGGTACGCCAGTCCGGCGAGTGCCGGTAGACGATCCGTTTACCCGTAACTTGTGACAGGTAGTCGACGATAGGCCCGTAAATTTGGTGTGCAATTGTCATAGACATCGCAGGCGCGGCGGTAAGCACGTACTCGTCTGCCGGATTGGCGATCGCCTTTGGAACTGCGGGCACGATGCGTGCAGTGCTCATAGAACATGTAGCGCTGATGCCTAGTAGTAAGGTAAGCGAAAGCCAGCTAGTGACCCGCCATTTAGCGGTACGTTTAGACACAGACTTTGTGGGTGACATCGCGGAACTCCGGGTCTTCTCAACAGCAATCGAAAACGCCGGCGCGCGATCGCGTACGATCAGCGCGGTGGCTTCGGGCGCCGGGTCAAATATTGAGCGGCGACCGGGAAAATGAGTGGATGCGCACGAATCCGTGTGCGCATCCAGGATGGGGCGCACGCAAGTGCGTCCGAGTTCACCGCTCTTTCCTTGTAGCGGCTGTTTGAGCGTGCTTACGCACCCTCAATTCTGTTTCCATTCAGGATTTAGCGGATCATTCCTGATCCTCGTATATTGGGGAGGGGTACCACTTCCTAGTGTCTAAACCCGGCCCTGCCATCACATCGCTGCCGACGATCTCGTCGCGACGCTTCCGTGTGCCGTGGGTGCGCGGTGTTTTTTTCAAAAGCTCCTCCCGCTCACGAGGCGACCAACAACCGTTTTAGGTTGGGCCCTCTAAAACTAGACTATAAGACGCCTATGTCCAGGTGGCCGCCGGCCTTTGACGGTCGAATTCGGACAGAAGGCCGCTCGGCGCTGACAGCGCGCGCTAGCGCCAGCTGGGTTCCCGGGCGCGACTAACCCGGTAATAACCTACAGATTATAGGGGTTTGTAAGGCCCTATGGGCGTCGCTGTCGTAGCACCAACGTGTATCTCGATTCCCGAATATCGCTGACGCAATGAAATGGTCTGTCGGCTGCGCCGGGAAACCCCGGTGCCCGCATCAGGATGACGTGACCGGGTGGGGCCATAATCTCGGTTGCACCTCTAGCGCTTCGACCCGAGCATACTTGGAATCGGCCACTGCCGCCGATTACGACAATGCCAATTAAGTTTATGTAGCGTGCGAGGTCCCTATGGGGTGTTATCCCCAAGGATCCTGCTTCATATCTATTGAGTATCATCGAGTTTAGTCGAAAAGGTGTGGCAAATGGATACCTAGGCAAGGTCGCCAAGGCGCTAGATACGAGATCCTCAAAACAAGTTCTCACCCGGACAAACTCGCTGCTATCGGTAAAGTCCTCGAACGAACCCACCTGTTGTCTTACGGTTCGATCGCCACTGCCTACAATTTCCTCTTCACGCTTGTAGGTGTAGCCCGCGGCCTCCTTGAGCAACGAAGTCCTGAGGTTTTCGTTTAGAAACGGGACGGACGTCGCACCGACTGAGGCTAATCGCCGCAAGATCTCGTCGATATCGAATCGTTCAAGCGCTGCTACTGTATTCACGGGTTGCGGGTCATTGCCGGTACAAAGTTATAGCTATTGACTACTTTTGTCCGAAGGTAGCCCCGCCCTGGGACAAATACTCGCGTTCTGCTGCTGTCGATGCGCGTCCCAACAGCTTGTTTCGGTGAGGGAAGCGACCGAAGCGGGCGATGATATGTCGGTGGCTAATGACGTAATCGAGCGAAGACTGAAGTTTCTTGGCTGTTGCCGGCGGCACTGATGTCACCAGCTGTTCGTAGTGTTGAACACATTTATCTTGTATCTCCAAGTTCTCCGTGTGTTCCATCGGCAAGTAATAGAAGGTTCGTTCGATCGGTCGCAACGCGAGGTCATGGCCGATGTCAATGCCCTGTAAGCACAGCGACAACGCCAGCTCATCCTGAGCGAAAGCCTGCGCTGTGCCGCGGTAGATATTGCGTGAGAATTGATCGAGCAACACGATCAATGCCAGCCGGCCTCGCGGATACTGTTCCCACGACGTGAGCTGCCCTTGGATTGCCTTTTGCAAGTCTGATTCGAAGCGCTCGCGAATCAATTTATCGGTTTCAGTACTTGTTCGGAACCAACGCTTCACCTGCTCTTGCTTCGCTAAGCCGTCAGCGTCGATCTCACCGAACCAAAACGAGAGTATTTCTTCTATTCGTGTCATTCACAAATTAATGTGGTCGCCTAACCTGGCGCTTGGTAGTCCAGCATACACTTTAGAAAAACCGACGTCAGCGCTGCAAGAGCTGATCGGCCAAGGGGATCGAATACAGTCCTGTGCCTACCAGAAACAGGATCAAAAATGCAATCGAGGCCTTGCGTCTAAGCCCGAAGAATATGATCTGCTCGATGTGGCCCGGCTTAACCTGTAGGGTTTAATCCGCGATAGATAAGGGTGTGAGGGCAGCGCGAATTGCAGCCGGTATGGCCACCGGCGTGCGCGAACTGCGGTCCACAAACACATGCACGAAATAGCCCGCTGCCGCTGCGTCATGTTCGCCTTCGTGGAATAGGCCAATCTCATAGCGCACGCTGGAGTTTCCTATGTGACTAACTCTAAGGCCGGCTTCGACCACCTCGGGAAAGGTGAATGCACGTTGGAAGCGACATAGACTTTCGGCCGCAATCCCAATCACTTCCCCTTGGTTGACATCAAGACCACCCTCGCTTATCAGATACTGATTAATCACTGTGTCGAAGTAAGAGTAATAGGTGACGTTGTTGACGTGACCATAGACATCATTGTCCATCCAACGAGTAGGAATGGTCAGAAAGTGCCGAAAGCGATCGCGGGTTTCGTTGTCTGCAAGCGTCATCAGGCGAGCCGCTTTACCGAGGGGCGGTGACGTAGCCCTTGGGCCAGGTAATGACAATGGTCAGGCCTTCGTTTCGCGCCAACGTACGGGTAGTCTCGAACTCGGCCACACCCTCGTCATTAATCCGTGCCTCGTAGTCCTGACCTTTTTCACCGTACCGCCCAGTGTAACCTTCAACCGACATTTCGGAGCCAGGTATGGATGCGGGGAGAGTCACGCTCGCGCTTGCATAGTCAATAGGAAATGCCCAGCCATCACCGGTGACGTTCCAGTAGAGTTCGTCGTGGTCATGGAAGAACCCTAGCTGGCGAGTTGTTCTGTATGCCAGCGTGTAGGTGTACTCGCCGGGCCGCAGAAGCACGTTGTTGGCGCCTATATAGGTACGTACGCCGTTTTTAAGCCGTTTTGTATCGAACGGCTCAGGTTGCCCATCTTTGCGCGCAGAGAGGATCTCGAATTCCACTTGGTATCGATTACCCAAACGATCTTTGTAGTCAGTAGCGAAATCTCGATAAATACCACGTTTAATCTGCTTACCCTCCGCCCGCACGCGTATCGTCTCGATGACCGTCACGCTGGCATCAGGGTGAACTTTGATGTTGCTGTCATAGGCAAGGATGCGTTCGTCGGCCGGTGCCGTGCTGGCGAAAAACAATAGCAATAACAAGCCAGTGCGTGCGATATTCATGCGCCGAGCTCCAGTGACTGGGATTCTCTCGGTGAGTTCAGTTCGAAGTAATCGGGTGGCTGAAACCTAAATGTATTTGCCACCAACAAGTCGGGGAATGAATCGATACGCGTGTTCAAATTCCTCACCGCGCCATTATAGTAGCGGCGTGCATATTGAACGTGGTTCTCTACGTACGTCAGATCCCGTTGCGACGCCAGGAAATTGTCATTTGCTTTGAGCGCGGGGTAGTCTTCAGCCACCGCAATCAGCCGGTGTAATCCATCACTTAGGTCGGTCTCGAGCCGCCCACGCTCACTGATGCTCGCAGACCGTTCGCTTTCTACCCGCAATTTAGTGATCGCCTCGACAGTCGTGCGTTCATGATTTGCGTATTATTTGACAGCGCCGATCAGTTTAGGAATCAAGTCATAACGGCGTTTGAGTTGAACGTCGATATCACTCCAAGCAGCCAGCGCCCGATTCTTGTCGCGCACTAGGCGATTGTAGATCAGGATACCCCATACAGTGATGGCTATGAGTAAGACAACAACGATTTCGGACATGGTGATCGTGACGACGGATAGCGTGCGTCTGCTGGTACAAGGTAAAGACGATAGCCTTAGTATAGTTGACGTTTAGTGATGTCTCGCGCACATCAAATGGCTGACGCAGAGACGCAACGACGTGCGTATACAGGAATGGCGTAGCCAGTCCACGACCAACTAGCGTGCATCCGACATGCCAAGCTCTTTGAGTTTGCGAGTCAGAGTGTTTCTCCCAAGTCCCAGTCTTTGTGCTGCGTCTTGTTTTCTGCCGCTTGTATGTTTGAGTGCAGCTTCGATGAGTATGCGCTCGAACCGAGTGTTTAAATCCTTGAAAATTCTTGACTCGCCACGCGCCAGTGATTGTCTTGCGATATCGCGCAGGCTCTTTTCCCAGTCGTTAGCCTCCTGACCTCTGCTTTCTCGCTGATACAGTTCGGCCGGCAGCTCATCGAGACGGATGGTCTGTGCGGGTGACATCACGGTTAGCCAGCGACAGGTGTTTTCGAGCTGACGTACGTTACCGGGCCAAGGCAGCTGACATGCATGGCTCTCAGCTTCGGACGTAAGCCGCTTGGGCGCAACGCCAAGTTCTTCAGCCGATTTCTTGAGGAAGTATTTGAGCAGGGCCGGGACGTCTTCCCGTCGTTCTCGTAGTGCCGGCAAATGAATATGGATTACGTTGAGCCGATGAAACAGATCTTCTCGATACTGCCCCAACGATACTTTTTTTCCTAAGTCCTGATTAGTGGCGGCTATGATGCGCACGTCGGTCTCGATTTGTTCGTGGCCACCAACACGATAGAACTGTCCATCTGCGAGCACGCGCAATAGCCGCGTCTGTAATTCCAATGGCATGTCGCCGATTTCATCCAGGAAAAGTGTGCCGTCATGGGCTTGCTCAAACCGGCCCTGTCGTTGGCTGTGGGCGCCGGTAAAGGCGCCGCGCTCATGGCCAAAAAATTCCGACTCCAATAGCTCCCTTGAAATAGCCGCCGTGTTAATCACCACAAACGGGCGACTAGCACGCGGACTATTGTTGTGTAACGCGCGCGCCACTAATTCTTTGCCAGTCCCCGACTCGCCACTGATCAGTACATTAAAGTGCGCCTGGGCAAGTCGACCAATGGCCCGAAATACGTCCTGCATCGCCGGTGCCTTGCCGATGATTTCGGTTGCCGTAGGTCCTGGGCCGCGATTGGCGGTGGACGGTTGTGGGCGTTGATACTCCAGTGCCCGCCGGGTAAGGCTGACCGCCTCGTCGATGTCGAACGGTTTGGGTAGGTATTCGAATGCGCCACCACGGTAGGAAGCGACGGCACTATCCAAATCCGTATGCGCCGTAATTACGATAATGGGTATATCGGGGGCCCTGGCTTTTATGATGTCCAGCAAATCGAGTCCACTCGTACCTGGCATACGGATATCCGTGATAATGACATTAGGGCGCTCGCGCTCGAGCAGATGCGATACATTCTCGGCCGAGGGCAGACACCGTACCGACATACCCGCGCCCTGTAGCGCCTTCTCAAGCACCCAACGAATAGAACGGTCATCATCGATGACCCAAACGAGATCTGGCCTATCCATCTTTGCTCTCCAACGGTAGGTAGATACTGAAAATGGTTTGCTTCGGTTGGCTCGTACACTCAATCAAACCGCCGTGCTTATTGATAATGTCCTGGGCGATGGACAATCCGAGACCGGTGCCTTCCGGTCTTGCCGTTACCATCGGGTAGAAAATGCTATCGATCAAATCATCGGGGATGCCGGGGCCATTGTCTTCGACGTCCGCTCGCAGTACCAGGCGATGACACTTCTGTCCGATCGTGAATTGCCGCTCGATGCCGGTGCGCAACTGGATAACACCCTGACCGTCCAATGCCTCTGCCGCATTGCGAGTAATATTCAAAGTAGCCTGAATGAGCTGGGCCGAGTCGCCGATGAGGTTCGGCAGACTTGGGTCGTAGTCGCGTTCGATAGTGATGCCCTCCGGTATCTCCGCTAACACTAGGTTGCGCACGTGTTCAAGGACGGCGTGAAGATTAGTCGGGCGCCGCTCGATGGGTCGATTCGGCCCGACCATGCGGTCGACCAAGTTGCGTAACCGATCGGCCTCATGAATGATGATGTTTGTGTACTCTTTCAGAGATTCGTCGTGAAGCTCTCGCTCCAGCAGCTGCGCCGCACCGCGCAACCCGCCGAGTGGGTTTTTGATTTCATGTGCGAGTCCGTTTAATACAGCACGATTGGCGTTCTGGCGTCGAAACATCTTTTCGTCTTTGGCTAACCGCAACAGGCGGTTTACATGCGATAGCTCCACCAGCAATGGACTGTTGTCATCATCATCGGCCAACCGCGATACGGTACAATCAACCGTTACCCCTTGGTCATTGGCAAGTACCAGCTGAATACCACGGGTGGTAAGTGCGTTGCCGTCGCTCAGTACCTGCTCCAGGGCCTGCATCAACGGCCGGTTATTAGGTAGGCACTCAGGCAGTGGCTGGCCAAGCACTTTCTTGGCGCTTAACTGGAGCAAGGTCTCGGTGGCGGGATTGATGGCGATAGGTCGCAACCCACGGTCCAGTGCCAGCACCGCTGTGGTGAGATTGTCGAGAATTTGGCCCTCGATTTCCGACGACATAGGCCTCAGTCCAGCCGTTTTGCTTTTGAAAAGAAAAAGTTAAGAGTCTCCTCTTGGGGCTATGGATTCTGCACCAAAATAGTGCAAAAAAGCCAGGCGGTCAAAAAAACGCCCCCAGATCGCCTGCGGGCGTTACGTAATGTCTAGTGATACCGATGTCCTTTAAAGGCTGTAGTACATTTCGAACTCGATCGGATGGGTGGTCATACGCACACGCGTGACCTCCTCTATTTTCAAGCTGATGTAGGCGTCGATGACGTCGTCAGTAAACACGCCGCCGGCCTTGAGGAAGTCCCGATCGGCATCGAGTGCTTCTAGCGCGCCGTCGAGCGAATGGCACACGGTGGCGACCTTTGCCTCTTCTTCCGGTGGCAGGTCGTACATGTCCTTGTCGAGCGGATCGCCGGGGAGGATCTTGTTCTCGATACCATCTAAACCGGCCATCATCATAGCGGCAAAGGAGAAATAGGGATTACCGGCCGAATCAGGAAAACGGACCTCCACTCGCGTCGCTTTCGGGTTTGCTACATGTGGCACTCGCACCGCGGATGACCGATTACGGGCCGAATACGCCAACAACACCGGCGCCTCGAAGCCAGGCACTAACCGCTTGTAGCTATTGGTGGTCGCGTTGGTAAGCGCATTCAGCGCGCGCGCATGCTTAAAGATGCCACCTATGTAATAGAGCGCAGTTTGGCTTAAGCCGCCGTACTCATTGCCAGCAAACACACTCTCGCCACCCTTCGATAAGGATTGGTGCACGTGCATGCCATTGCCGTTATCGCCAACCAGCGGTTTCGGCATGAAGGTCGAGGTCTTGCCATAGGCATGGGCTACGTTGTGCACGCAATACTTCAAAATCTGCAATTCATCTGCTTTGCGTACGAGGCTCGCAAATCGGGTGCCAATCTCGTTCTGGCCTGCGGTCGCCACCTCGTGGTGATGGACTTCGACGGTTAGTCCCATCTCGGTCATCGCGAGTGCCATGGCGGAACGCATATCTTGCAGCGAGTCCACCGGTGGTACCGGGAAATAGCCGCCCTTAACGGATGGGCGATGACCCAGATTGCCGCCTTCATAGGCCTTTTCAGAATTCCATTGCGCTTCCTCCGAATCGACCTTGAAGAAACTACCGCTCATATCGGCGCCCCAACGCACATCATCAAAGACAAAAAACTCTGGCTCGGGCCCGAAGTACGCGGTATCGGCGACGCCGGTACTCTTCAGGTAGGCCTCGGCCCGTTTGGCGATGGTTCGCGGATCACGCTCGTAACCCTGCATGGTGGTCGGTTCCAGAATGTCGCAGCGAAGTAATAGAGTCGGTTCTTCCATGAACGGGTCCATCACGGCGCTTTCGGGTTCGGGCATGAGGACCATGTCGGAGTCGTTAATCCCCTTCCAACCGGCGATGCTGGAGCCGTCAAACATTTTGCCGTCTTCCATCATGGTCTCATCGACCACATGCGCCGGTACCGACACATGCTGTTCCTTACCTTTGGTATCGGTAAAACGCAGGTCGACGAACTTTACGTTGTTGTCCTTGATCATCTTAAAAACATCAGCGGCAGCCATTTGTGAATCCTCCGGGGTTGGTTGGGGACGTTGCCCATGCAGCGCCAAGATGCATAGCTATCGCACGAACTGTGCCAGTCCCGATTTCTATTTAAGTTGTTGATTTATAATGCCTGTTGGATACTTGGCCGATGCTGGTATGCACTGGCGTGGTGCAATCAGGCCGCTATTATGCACAAAAGTGGTGCGTTAGTAAAAACGTAATTCGATGCTGCTAATTTCGCTATCCGATGCCACCGCCTCATTAAAACGTCGTCGCAACGGCATCACCGCCGCCTTATTCGGCAGCACCTCTAACGGCAGTAACAACTCGACGCGTATATGGCCGTCTAGGTAGTGCAGCGTCGTCTTTTCTATGTACTGCGCCGGTTCGATATCGCGGAAATAGTCGTCCAGTCGCTTCTGTATGACTCCGCGCAGTGGCAGCGAGCCGGTCGAAATTGATGTTTCATCATCCTCGGTGTCGATGTGCACCATCACGTCGCTGACTTCTTCGATGTCATCGATCAACTGTGCACGCACCGTCTCACTGATTTGGTGTCCTTCCGACACGCTTAACGTCGGGTCGACTTGAATATGCACATCCACCAACGCATCATCGCCCATGCGTCGACTGCGCAACAAGTGCATGGCCTTAACGCCGCCGACCGCCTCGATTGTTTGTCGGATTGCATCCACGCGGTCGGGGTCGAGCGCGGTATCGATAAGTTCGCGCACGCTCTGCCAACCAAAATCCCAACCAATCTTGGCAATCATCAAGGCGACGCCGATAGCCGCGATCGCGTCGAGGTAACGAAGACCGACCATGGTACCGGCGATACCGACGACCACGATTACCGAAGACAGGGCGTCGGTGCGGCTATGCCAGGCATTCGCACGTAATATGGCGGACCGATGCTTCTTCGCCGCTCGTATCGTATAGTGATACACACCTTCTTTGGTGATGATCGACACTATCGCGATCACCAATGCCCACGACCCTGGGACCAGCAGCAATTCGGGGTGCAGTAGCCGACGAATGGCGTCGACGGTGATACCAAGCGCGGTTGCAATCAATACGATACCGAGGCCGACAGTGGCCATGGTTTCGATACGTCGGTGGCCGTAAGGGTGCTCTTCGTCGGCGCCACGACTCCCATGTTTGGCGGCGTAAATCACTATCGCGTCGGTGGCGAGATCCGAAAGTGAATGAATGCCGTCGGCGATGAGGGCATGTGAACGAGCGAAAAAGCCGACGGTGATCTTGACGATACTGAGGAACAGGTCGACGACCGATCCGACTAACGTTACCCTGACCGTCTCGCGATACCTCTGGCCCTCGGGGTCTGGTGGTGACGCGCGACCTCGGGTTGGCGCCCAACTGTAGCTATCCGTCAAGCGAACCAACCTCGATGCGGATCACGATCTCGTGGCCTTGCGTGCGAGTGGTCAGGACCTTGTGGCCATTGATACGACACCAGGCCGGGATATCGCTGGTCACTCCCGGGTCGGTGCAGACTACTTCGAGCACATCGCCGGCGGCCAGCCCTTTCACCTTGTCCTGGACTCGGATGACGGGCAACGGACACAACAGATTTCGGGCATCGAGCTCGTGTATATTCATAGATACCAATCGCCGGGGATCTCCGCCGGCGACATCGGCCTAACCGTTACTAGCTGCTCGCCCCCCTGTGTATCGTGTACGGCCACGGTCACTTCCTCATCCTCTTTCCCTTGGCTGAAGCGCGCCGTAAGCCGTGCTGCCAGTTGCAGATCACCAGCGTCGGCCGTGCCGCTCAACAAAACCAGAGGACCCTTGTGACTGGTGGGAAACATGTGAACATACTGCCGGCGGTAACCGTGGAGAAAATTATTCTCGCCATCGTCGCGACCGACGATAAGTTTGAAATTGGGTCGCGGTCGTAAGTGGCGACCCACCTTTAACAGCATAATGTCGTCGAGGTCGTAACGTTTCTCGCCGCGCGATTGCCACAGGTCGGCCAGTTTGTGTGAATAGCTTTTATCGGTAAGAAAGCAGCAACCACCTGCCGGCTGTGCATAATCGGTAAAACCAAATTGCTTGGCCAGTGCCATTTGTGGTTTGCGCGAGCGGCCGTTCATACGCAACAGTGTTTCGCGGTCTACCCAACCTTCTCGTTCAGGTAATGTCGGTGGCAGTAGCCTCGCGCACAACGGACGCAGCAAACGGTCGAAGGCACCGGATTCACGCGCCACCACCGGCATAGTGTCGCGCCGTTGGGACTTCGGTCGCTGACCTATAACTTCACCGGTGATGATGAAGTCGAATCCGTTCTGCTCCATCCACTGTCGCGCCTTGCCGACCATAAATGATTTACAGTCGAGACAAGGATTCATATTCGCGCCGTACCCATGCTTGGGGTTTATGACGACATCCTTGTACTCTTCGATAACGTCGATAATATGGAGCTTTATCTTGAGTTGCTCGGCTACCCAAAGGGCATTGTTCCGTTTGGGTTTTGCTCGGTGGTGATTACGGATTGCGTGGGTATGCCCCTCGACGCAGAAGCCGGTATAGAAGTTAATACCCTCTACGTGTACGCCCTGCTCAATTATCAGTCGGGCTGCCAGCATCGAATCTAGGCCGCCCGAAATGAGGGCGATCGCTTTTTGCGGTTCGTTCAAACCGTCACTTGCCTCCATTGTGTTGCCGAAATACTAGCCTAAAGTTGTTGTCCCGGCACCCAGGCGAAGCCCACACAGATGCTGTTTGGTTGCGACCGAAAACATGCGGGAGTGACCATCAAATAGGAAAAAGCAAATAAAAACGGGCCCTTACGGGCCCGTCAGTTCTTATTCTTTTGTATGTTTCGCCCTTCCGTGGTGCACTCCTCCGTGGTGATCCGGGTAGTTGCCCCGCTCATTGGGGGGGTGAGACCTTATCCTAAAGCAAGCGCCTTGTCCATTATCAGGCAGGTGCCGGTGGTGTGACTATTTCGCGGCGCACAACGCCGAGTCTGCACTACCCGGCGTACGGGCTAGGAGCGACTGTCCGCGGCCCGGCCGAATTTCTTGAGATCCACCTTTGTGCGTCTCAAGGTTTGGATTGCCCCGCTAAGATCTGTTTTCTCTTCCAATCGTATTTGCGGATGTGCGCGAGCCTTCCAGGTTCGAATTCACCATGTTCGATCATCGTGTAGACCACGGGCTCATCACAGCTAAAGGCGTAGCGAGTCCAGCGGTAACGCAATTTGATGGTCTCTGGGTTGCCGATCTCACACGGAACATCTCGCTCGGCACCTTGGCGTGCAAGCGCAAGCCCGCCAAGCTGTTTTAGGTCGGCATCCACGCTCGCGTACGCATCTCCTGGTTTTTCCGTCTTCGGGGTAGGGCTCACCGCACTGGGGGTTGTCATCGCGCCTGGGGTTGACTGAAATCGAGCCGCAACCCAATCGATGATTTCATAACGCACCACCCAATCACGAGTGGCAATACCAATGTGCATAATAACCGCCACCCATAGTGCCAGTACCAATACGCGAAACCCCCCCAGCCATGCGCGCGTGCCGATGTTGGGTACTAGGCTTGCAATCGGGTAAGCAAGCAGGTGTCGACGTGGCACAAAACTCTCGCTATTGGTGGCGATCGCTCTAAGATGGGCCATGCGTTTGCTAAGCCAAGGAGTTGATGAGATCAGTTGCTCAAGTGACATCCAAAAACCACTGCTATCATTGCTTTGACTCGCGAACTGGGGGATGTTGAACGATTTCCAGCGGCGGCTACCGCTCGCGCCGACGGCAAGCGCAAAGGCGGCATCTACCTTTGTTTTGCAAGCCGCAATCCCGCAGCGGTCATAGGTGTAGATCTTGGCGCGCGCGTAGGCAGCGCCGATCAATGGCAACACTGACGCCGGCAGCAAGAAGGTGGTCCACGGCGCCTGGCGATCGTCGATGCGCCCCAGTTCTTGGCCCATTACGAAGTCGATAGCCCCCTGACGATCGGTCAGCGCACCGATGACCTCGCCGTTTAAGGCGAGAAAACTGGCACCCTGAAACCGCAAACTGAAACAATCCGTAATCTCTGGATTCTGAAACAGATAGGCGGCCGGGCGATCCTCGATTTCCAGTCGTCGGCATGTGGATTTGAGGCGCGAGAATAGATCCGGGTGTTGCTTGGTGCCGATTTCAACCGCCTCCCCACGCAAATAGGCCACCCGTCTGGCTTTACGAAGGTGGGCGACCAGGTAAACTAAAATTATCAGAACTGCCGCGCCGATGGCAAAATGATCCACCCCGATCACCAACGGCCCATTTTTCACCGCCATCTTGAAGAGGAAGGCAAGGCCGATCCAAAAAAGTGCTGAAAGCACCATCGAAATTGCAAACAGCGACCTTTGGTGAGGATAGGGATCGACCATGTTTGCGCGGCAACGATTACCGATCTCGGTTCTTTATTGTTTGTAAATGAAGTTCCATGAGTATCTGTTCTCTGTTATAGCACAAGATGATCTGGATAACGCGTCGTCGCCGGCGCAAGCATACCGACACATCGTCCCTGTTTAAGTGGCTTGTGCGTTTAGTGCGCTGGTCATTTTATTCGCTGCTACTTGTGCTGATCGTAGATGCGTTTTACATAGCCCTCATATGGCCAGATTGGGATAGGCTTACCGTCGGCCCCGTGCCCAAGTCCAGATTCATTAGTGATTACCAGCATAAGCAGCGTCGCGACCGAGAACTGCCGGCACTGCGTTGGCAGCCGGTCACCCTGGCTGATATCCCGAGTGACGTCGTGCGCGCGGTTGTTGTCGCCGAAGACAGCCGTTTCTACGAGCATCATGGCTTCGACTTCATCGCCTTCAAAGAGGCCATGAATTACAATCTTGCCGAGAGCCGCTTCGTGTTGGGTGCCAGTACGATCTCACAGCAGACCACTAAAAACCTTTTTTTGAGCTCAGCCCGCAATCCTCTGCGCAAATGGCATGAATTAATCCTTACCTGGGGCATGGAGCGACGACTCAAGAAGCGACGTATCCTCGAGCTCTATCTGAACATCGCCGAGTTTGGCCCTGGCATCTATGGTGTGCAAGCAGCATCGTACGCATATTGGGGCGTCCCGGTTTCGGCCTTAACCCTAGATCAGGCGGTCGCTCTGGTGGCATCGCTACCGAGTCCAAAAAAACACAATCCGAGTAGACACACTGAACGTTTCAATAAACGTGTAGCAAAGATTACGGGTTTCATGCGGCGATTCGATCACGAGTGGCACGAGCGTGCGTCTAGGCACGCCGACAGGTTATAATTTGTCGACCGTTTCGGTGGCACTCGAGCCCTGTACCTTCCAAATACGCCGTTGACATTCCAAGAACTGATACTCAGCTTGCAGCACTACTGGTCCCAGCAGGGCTGCATCCTCATGCAACCCTACGACATGGAGGTCGGTGCCGGTACATTTCATCCTGCGACCACGCTCGGGGCAATTGGTCCTGAACCCATGCGCGCGGCGTACGTTCAGCCATCGCGTCGGCCTACCGACGGACGTTATGCTGAGAACCCGGAGCGGCTGCAGCATTACTATCAGTTTCAGGTTGTTCTAAAACCATCGCCGCTAAACATGCAGGCGCTCTATCTCGACTCGCTGCGAGAACTCGGATTTGACTCGTTGGTACACGATATCCGTTTTGTTGAAGATGACTGGGAGTCACCTACCCTCGGCGCCTGGGGGCTTGGTTGGGAGGTACGACTGAACGGCTCAGAGGTCACTCAGTTCACTTACTTCCAGCAAGTCGGTGGACTCGACTGTAGGCCGGTGACCGGTGAGATTACCTATGGCTTAGAGCGGCTCGCTATGTACATTCAGGGCGTCGATAACGTCTTCGATTTGCAGTGGGCCCCTGGGTTTCGATACGGCGATATCTACCGACAGAACGAGATCGAGTTCTCACGCTACAACTTCGAACACGCTGATGTAGATACCTTGTTCCGCCACTTCGATGATTGTGAACGCGAGAGTAAGCGATTGCTTGAGCTCGCATTACCGCTGCCGGCCTATGACATGGCCTTGAAGGCATCACACTTATTCAACCTGCTAGATGCGCGTCGTGCAATCAGTGTTACCGAGCGCGCTCGCTATATCGGCAGAGTGCGCGCGCTTGTACGCGAGATAGCGCAGAAGTACTACGACAGGAGGGAGGCGCTCGGATTTCCACGCGGTAAGGCCGGCCGGCACCCACATGCCTTGTAAGCCTGTATTTCCCACCAGCTCTCTACTCGATCGCTGCTCCCGACGCGATTCTCGGCAACCGCTCCCGGCGTTGCGCTACCTCCCGCGTCCCTGCAGTCGTGTATTTACGAGCAACGACACGCCCTCGCTGCGAGACTCGGTGAGAAATGCAGGCTAGATCCAAGATCAAGCGTGCGGCTAAATCTGTGGCCAAGCAGGTAACGGCGGATCTTTTGCTGGAGGTCGGTACCGAAGAACTACCCCCGAGATCGATTAAGGCGCTCAGCGAAGCCCTGGGTAAACAATTGCATCGTGGACTGCAGGCCGCTGGCCTGGCGACAAGTTTGAGCGAGCATTACAAGGTTTACGCTACCCCCAGACGACTAGCGGTGCAAATACCCGAAGTCCTGCGGCAGCAGCCCGATCAGATTACAGAACGCCGAGGCCCGGCATGGCAGGCGGCCTTCGATGAACACGGTCAGCCGACGCCGGCGGCAGTAGGCTTTGCCCGCTCCTGTGGCGTGGCCCCGAAGCAACTCGATCGCCTTGAAAACGACAAAGGCGCGTGGTTGGTGTTTCGGCAAAAACAAAAGGGGGTATTAGCGCACAGGCTCATTCCTACCGTCGTCGCAGACGCGCTAAAGGCCTTACCGATTCCAAAGCGCATGCGCTGGGGAGCTTCGGACGAGGAATTTGTGCGGCCAGTCCACTGGTTAGTACTGCTACACGGCAACGATGCCATCAAGTGCGAACTCTTTTCGATCAAAGCAGGTCGAGAGACAGCTGGCCATCGCTTCCATTGCCCTAGGCCGATCGCGTTGCGCTCGGCGAAAATCTATCCAGGTCCGTTGGAGCAGCGCGGCTATGTGCTCGCTGACTTTGGCGCGCGCAAGGCCTTAATCCGAACTAAGGTGGAAGCGCTTGCCAAGCGAAAAAAAGGTATCGCCGTTATCGCCGATGGGTTGTTGGAGGAAGTCACCGGGCTTGTCGAGTGGCCAGTGCCTATACTTGGATCCTTCGATAAGAGCTTTCTAAAGATTCCGCCCGAGCCTCTGATCGCGGCGATGCGCGACCACCAAAAATATTTTCACGTCGTCGATAATCATGGCGCCCTAATGCCCTATTTCATTACCGTCGCCAATATCAAGAGTAAGGACGTAGCGAAAATACGTGAGGGCCATATGCGCGTCATACGCGCGCGCTTTGCCGATGCCCAGTTCTTTTGGCAGAGCGATTGTGATACACGTCTTGAGGACAAAGTAAAAGATCTTCACGGTGTCGTTTTCCACGTCAATTTAGGTAGCGTGGCTGACAAGGTTTCGCGCGTGCGCCAGCTTGCCTCGGGTATCGCCAAGGAAGTAGGCGGCTCGGCGCAACTGGCGGATCGCGCTGCCCTTCTGGCAAAGGCTGACTTAATGACGGGCATGGTGGGAGAGTTTCCCGAGTTGCAGGGAACCATGGGACGTTACTATGCGCAACATGACATCGAGGATCCCGAGGTTGCAACCGCGATCCAAGAACACTATCTACCGCGATACGCAGGCGACAAACTCCCGCGGACACAAACCGGCCAGGCGCTGGCGATCGCCGATCGACTCGATACCTTGATCGGCATTTTCTCGGTCGGTGAGGGCCCGACTGGGGATAAGGATCCATTTGCATTGCGCCGCGCCGCCCTCGGCGTGTTGCGCATAATCATTGAAGGCAACCTTGAGCTCGATCTGCTGGCGTTGCTTGAATCGGCTTGGCGCAACTATCCCGAGAGCTTGCGCAAAGACGATACCGTCGATTCGGTGTACGGATTCATGATGGATAGGCTTCGCGTTTACTACGCGGAAGTTGGCGTGCGACCCGACGTATACGAGGCGGTGGTTACGTGTCGGCCCGCACGCCCGCTGGATTTCGATCGACGCGTACGTGCGGTCATGGCGTTCCGTAAATTGCCCGAGTCGGAGAGTCTGACCAGTGCCAATAAGCGTATTCGCAATATTCTGAAACAGGCTGGTAGCGTGGAAAACCGTCGAGTCGCAGGCGAGCTTTTGACCGAAGAGTCAGAAAAAAGGTTGGCGCAGAAAGTAGACAACTTAGGGCAGACGCTTGCACCTCTATTTGAGTCGGGGGACTATACCCAAGCGATGAAGCAACTTGCATCATTGCGGCCACAGGTCGATGAGTTCTTCGACAAGGTCATGGTCATGGTGGATGAAGTAGAGACAAGAACCAATCGGTTGGCTTTACTCAATCGTCTTAGCGCGTTGTTCTTGCGCGTCGCCGATTTGTCCAAATTACAAAACTAGCGAGGAAACTGGCATGAGTGCTGACTCGTATAAAGTCATGCTGGCTGCCGTTCAGGCATTTCACGATAAACATGCGCTACGGGAAACCGGTGGCGAGGAATTAAATCATCGAGTTGCTTTAATGGTGGAGGAGTTGGGGGAAATTGCCTCATGCATCACTAAAGGCAAAGCCAAGACGGCATTGGCGGAGGAGTGCGCCGATTTATTCATTTTGCTTATCGGCACTGCTATCGCTGCGAACTTCGATTTGGAACAAGCGTTCTGGCAAAAAATGGAGCGACTGAAGACCCGGGATTCCAAGATGATAAACGGCCGCATCCGCGTTTCCGAATTCAGCGATATGTAACACGGTTAACGTTCCATCGACTTGCTCAATAAATGCGTTTAGTCATTCTCGATCGCGACGGTGTCATCAACAAGGACTCCGAAGATTTCATAACTTCACCGGAAGCGTGGGAGCCCATCGCCGGTAGCGTGGCGGCTATAGCGCGGTTATACCGGGCTGGCTACAGGGTTGTCGTTGCTACCAATCAATCCGGCATTGGCCGTGGGTTGTTAGATATGGATACGCTCGGTCGTATCCACGCGCGCATGTTGGATTCGGTACGAAAGCGAGGTGGCGACCTAGATGGAATTTTCTTTTGTCCGCATAAACCGGAAGACGCCTGCGCGTGTCGCAAACCGGAGCCAGGCCTGCTCAACGAGATTGCTGACCGCTTTAAGATGAATCTCAATGGTGTGTATGTCGTCGGCGATTCTGAACGGGATATTGTAGCCGCACGTCGCGCGATGGCGTTACCAGTATTGGTACGCACTGGCAATGGCAGAAAGACTTTGAAAGAGAGCGGCGAGCTTGACGGCGTACCGGTATTCGATGATCTACAGGCGTTCGTGAGCGCGTTGCTGGCTGGCGAATTGAAGACGCATTGATGTGATCTATCTGCGCTCGATATTGTATAACGTAGTGCTTTGTCTGTCGGTGCTCGTCTATGCGCCGTTAGCGCTGTTGTCTTTTCCGCTTCCCATACTTGCTCGCAATCGTTTTATTGCACAATGGGCACGCTTGCAGCTGTGGTTGCTACGTCACGTGTGCCGGCTGGATTACGAAGTAGACGGCCGCGGAAATCTACCGCCGGGGCCAGCGATAGTCTTGTCCAAGCATCAATCAGCCTGGGAGACGCTGGCCTATCAGGTGATTCTTCCACCGTTCGCATGGGTGCTAAAACGTGAGCTCCTATGGATCCCGCTGTTTGGTTGGGGTCTGGCGATGTTACGACCAATCGCCATTAAACGTGGTACCGGACGCCGGGCAGTTGACCAGGTGGTCAATCAGGGCACCGATCGACTCGCAGCCGGGTTGTGCGTGTTGATCTTTCCGGAAGGGACGCGTCTGCCGCCACGAACGCGTCGAAAATACAAGCAGGGTGGGGCAATACTAGCGGCCAAAAGCGGTTATCCCGTCGTCCCCATCGCGCATAACGCCGGTAGCTTTTGGCCGCGCCGCGGCTTTGTTAAACGCCCGGGCGTGGTTCATGTCGCCATCGGCCCAGTTATTGAAAGCCGTGGACGAAGTGCGGCCGAGATTACGAAGTTGTCCGAGGACTGGATTGAAAGTACGATGAAGGAATTGGAAGCTAAAATCTAGTAGCAAGTGTGAAGTGCTAAGTACGAAGGAGTAACTGTATTAACTGCAAGTAGCAAGCATGAAGTAGGAGGTTACCGTTTTCCTTGCTACTTGTTACTTGCAACTTCCAACTTTATCTAGATTCTCTATTTCCACCGGTTCGATCGAGTCTGCCGGTTCGAAGTCAAAGACCCGGCCATAGAAATAGAGCTCGGCATCCATAGCGCGCTTGATATTCTCCGCCCGCCGAAAACCGTGCTGTTCTCCTGCAAATGGTACATAGGCAACTGGTAATCCCTTGCTTGCGAGTGTCTGTACCATTTGTTCCGCCTGGTTGGGCGGCACTACCGCGTCTTCGAGACCTTGGAAGAATATAACCGGGCATGAAAGACGATCCGGAAAATGGATCGGTGAGCGCTCCCGGTATGTGTTACGTTGTTGCGGATAGGGTCCAACCAGTCGATCGAGATAACGTGACTCAAACTTGTGAGTGTCTTTGGCCAAGGCTTCCAGATCACTAACGCCATAATGACTGGCGCCTGCCTTAAAAACATCGTGAAACGTCAGCGCGCACAAGACCGTATACCCGCCCGCACTGCCGCCGGAAATGGCTACCTTGGCGGAATCCACGCGACCTTGCCCAATAAGGTGGCGCGCGGCGTTAACACAGTCAGCCACATCAGCAATTCCCCATTGGCCATTCAGGCTTTCACGGTAGACGCGACCATAACCGCTGCTACCCCGGTAGTTGACGCTCACGAGCGCAAAACCACGGCTGGTCCAAAACTGGGTCTTAAGCCTTAACTCACTCGATGTGGCACCGGTGGGGCCGCCGTGGCAGTTGACGATCAACGGTGGTCGATCATTAGCGGGTGCTGTGTAATCAGGGTTGCACGGTGGATAGAAGAAGGCGTGCGCAACTTCGTCCTGCGCAGTGGGGAAAGTGATTGCCTGTGGCCGCGAGACAAAGCGCTCGTCAATCGTAAGCCGGCTCGTGCGGCGCAGCACTTCGGTACGCTGGGTGGTCAGATCAAGCGAGACAACTGTGGCAGTCTCCATGGGCGAAGCAGCTATAAATACAGCGTGCTTGGGTGAAACTCGTAGATCACTGATACTGGTATAGGGTATTTTGATCTCTGTCGATTCACCACTAACGGTGTCGATCGTAGCGAGCTTAGAATCGCCATCGCTGCTATATGTGCAGACGAGTTGGTGGTCGGCGGCGAATCCGTAGGTGGACATGCCAAACCCCCATTGCGGTAATCCAAACTCCGCTTGCTTTGACAGCAAAGCTTCGGCTTTTCCATCGCGCCAGCGATAAAGGTTCCACCAGCCACTGCGGTCGGAGACAAAGTACAGCGCGCCATCCGGCGACCATTCAGGTTGAAAGATGGATTCGTCGACACCGCCAGCGACGCAAGTGGGTTCACCCAGCCCGCTTTGGCCGTCCAGTGACGCCACCCATAGCTCGGTGCCATCCCACGGCATGTTGGGGTGATTCCAACTGAGCCACGCGAGGCTGTGACCGTCCGGATGTAAACGTGGTGACGAATAAAAGTCACTACCTGCTACCAATACTTGCCCGGGGTCTACGCCCGTCAGCGGTACCGCCACGAGGGTATTGCACGGTTCACCATCGTTACCATGGTCCTCGCGTACACAAATCAATCGCCCACGGCGGCGATCGATCACGCCATCGGCATAACGCAGGGGACCGGTCGGCGCGATCGGAGCTGGGGTGCGGTCAGGGTCTTGACGGTATATCCGCTGATCTTTGTCGTTGGAAAAAAACACGACCCCGTCTGCTATCGCGAAGGCGCCGCCGCCATACTCATGAACGCGTGTTCTGGCATTGAAGGATGACGGCGTGACATCGGTCAGTTGTCCGTCTGCGGTACGACGAACAATAACATTGCGCCCACCCTCGATGGGGCGCGCCTCTATCCAGTAGATGTCATCACCATCAAGCGCGATCGAACCGATAGCTATGGTCTCAGAAACAATAAGATCCGAGGTGATCGGTGACACCCACGTGCCAAACGGTGCGGTATGTCTAGTCATAGATCTTGGGCGTATTGCATGATCGAGGTCGGCCTATTCCAACAATTCCGTATCGTTATCGGAATAAGCGGGCGCGCAACAGCACAAGAGCTTTAGCACAATGTTACCGGTGTTGTTTAGCTGGTGTGGTGTGCCCGGCGGAATACACACAGTATCACCACCTCTAACATCAAAAGTTTCGTCGCCAAGCGTCATGAGCCCGTGCCCGGAGGTGAAATGATAGAGTTCTTCGGTTTGCAGATGCCGATGTAGTCGAGTCTTGTCACCAGGGGGCACAATGGCCTCGGCAAGACTCTGCGCTTGGTTTTTGTTTGCACGTGGATGCATCAGTTCCCTTATTTGGGAGCCATCTAAGGTCACGTAGCTCTGTATTTGCTGGTATTCGGTTTTAGTCACCATTTTTATGCCATTGCCCAAGTTTTGTTGCCTGGCTCCCTGTTCACAAAGTCACCTAACACGCGATTCTAACCATATTTTTTGTCGCTGAGTATTCTGCGGACAATTCTCTATTGGGCCCCTATGACAACTGCTGCGCCATCGCAGACAGGCAGAGCGGGGCCTTGAGCTTTAGAATCTCAAGCTGCGCATCTCTTTGAGTTTGGGCGGGCACAGCCATGCGCGTCCCCGTTGTGTTTTCTAGCGAGAATTTTCTGATGTCCGATAGTAGTATCGGCGCTTTTGGGCTTTACTTGAGGCGGCAGGTGGGCCGATTATTCAAAAGTTTGAAGTGTCGGTATATTGACGGGGAATTGTGTCGGCTTCGCCGACGATGCATAACGCGGGGTTTCGCCCCCGCATGACGAGGTACTTTCGTTTCGGCGAAAGTACCCAAAGCCACTTGCCCCGGACGCTGCGCCCCAAAAACCGGGGTACCCTCGCTTAGGTGCTTGTCTCAGCAGGTGCTCCGAGGGCACATCCGTGGTGCCCGCGGGCGCACGCGCGACTTGCTGCGCTTCGCTTTCCCTGCTCTCGCTGGCAAGTCCGGGGCTCGCCATCCGTGGCGAGCCCGTTCAGCGGGACAAAGGTCCACTGGACCTTTGTCTTGATCCGCTTCACCCCTCTCGCGCCCCTTCGGGCTGAACTTCGCCTGCGCACCTGGCTCGGCTTGCTTTAAGGGGCGAAAACCACTGCACCCTCCCCAGTCATTGGGGAGGGCCGGGGAGGGGTGGCTCGACCGAAGGGGCGGAAAGCATCAAAGCGAAAGGCGCTTCTGTGCTGAGAGGACCCTACGCGCTTGCGGAGATATACTGCACGAGACGTTCATTTATCGTTAGCTTCTAATGAGTGAATCAATGATACCAAATAGAATTTCAATGGTGAGTTACAATCTGTGGAATGTAGAGCGGTGGCCAGATCGGAAACCAGCGTTAAGCAAATTTTTAACTACTTTCAATCCCGATATCCTATGTTTGCAGGAAATAAGTAATGAAACCATACAGTGTATTGGTGAAAGCCTGGAATCACATGAACACATCAATGACGAGTTACCGGGGTGGACTTGCGAAAGCAACATTTTCTGGAACATGCACTATTTTGAAGAAGTTGCCCATGGCCTAGAAGATTTGGAAATGCCGGAGCAACACAGGGGACTTTTTTGGGTGCGACTAAAGTTCAAAGGGAGTGACACAACAATATTCATTGCCACTGCTCATTTTACGTGGCAAGGAAATCCAAAGGAAGTTGAGACAGGACTGACACCTCGAAACCGACAGACACATCAAACAATCAACTTTTTGAAACAGCTCGTCAACAAGGGTGAACTTAGCTTTTTTATGGGAGACCTAAATGATCCCGTTATCCCTAATCTGTTTTTTCCTAAGGCGGGTTATCAATCATGTTTTAAAGACCTTAACTTGTTATGCCCACCAACGTATCCAGCCTTACCCACAACCAATGACATCAGTGAAAATCAGGCTATTGATTGGATCTTTAGCAATGGAAAAGCAAAAACAATATCCGCGTCTGTACCTCAGTTCTATTTCAATGGTATTGGACCTTCAGACCATTGGCCCGTTCATGCGATATATCAATTATAATGCGTCGAAGCTAACAAACAAATGCAACGGATGCCTAAACGCACCGCTGATTTTAGTCGTTAGGCGGCAGTCACTACAATCTGAGTAATGACAACACACGAAGTTTTCGTTACGGGCGGTACGGGATACATAGGCCGCCCTCTCGTCGAACGTCTCGTGGCGCGCGGCCACGCTGTGACGGCGCTCGTCCGTGAGGCGTCGGCGACCAAGATTCCGACCGGGGCCGCCGTGACAGTTGGCAACGCACTCGACGCGAGCACCTTCACTGGGGCCGTGCCACCCGCCGATACTTTTGTGCACCTCGTGGGCGTACCGCGCCCCAATTCATTCAAGGGGCGCGCCTTTCGTTCGGTCGATCTCATGTCCATTCAAGCGGGTGTCCGAGCGGCGCGCGAGGTAGGTATCGAGCACTTCGTGTATCTGAGTGTCGCACGTCCAGCGCCGATCATGCGCGTCTACCAGCAGGTGCGGCGAGAGGGGGAGGAGTTGATTCAGCAAGCGGGCCTGAACGCAACGTTTCTTCGTCCGTGGTATGTGCTGGGGCCGGGCCATCGTTGGCCCTATGTATTGATGCCGGCGTACGCCGTATTAGCACGCATTCCGGCAACGCGTGACGGCGCGTTACGTTTAGGCCTCGTGCGTCACGGGCAAATGCTGGACGCCTTGGTGGACGCCGTGGAGCACCCGCCCGTGGGAACGCGGATCGTGGATGTTCCGGCGATCCGTGCAGATCGGAGTTCGGACCCTGCCGCCTAACACGCCCATGCAGCTGACGGCGCTTGTTTTCAAAGGAGGGCCCCGGAGTTGTGAGAGTGGCAAGGTTCGTCAAGAAATCGATATCTAGCAGCTGCGGAGTGGTCGCGCCGCGGCTGATGGGCAATCCCATTATAAGCACACCTGGATCGACTGATACCGTCGGTCCGCTCAGCCGCGAACCATGTTCATATTCTCGGTTGCCAGGACTGCGGGCTTCAGCCCAGGGTTCGAACATTCGTTGTGCACCGGAAATCCAACAATCCCTTCAACGCACCTCGAAGACCAGCTTGCCGCGGACATGGCGCGATTCGCTCAGCCTCTGGGCCGCTTCCGCCTGTGACAGGGCGAACGTGGTGATTTCCGGAGCGTTGACGGCGCCGGCCGTGACCAACTCGACGATACGCTCGAGATGGGGGCGATCGCGTCCGACCCGTGGCCTGAGCGAGCGGACGTCGTCGCGCGGCGAGGCCGGCGCGGTCGAGCCCGAGGCGATGAACGCCGCTCGCCCACCTGGTTTGAGCACCGCGAACGAGCGCTGCGTGACATCGCCGCCCACCGTATCGAAAACGGCATCGCAATTCGACACTGCCTCGGTGAAATCCCGGGCGTTGTAATCGATGATCTCGTCGGCCCCGAGACCACGGATGTAGTCATGGTTCTTGGCGCTTGCCGTCGTGATCACGCGCGCGCCGATATGCTTGGCGAGCTGTATGGCGAACCCGGCAACGCCGCCGGCGCCGCCCTGGATCAAGATCGTCTCGCCCGATTGGAGCTCCAACGTGTCCTCGACCGAGATCGACGCCGTGAGCCCAATCAAGGCAAGCGCGGCGATATCCTTATGGGAGATCGAGTCGGGCTTCCTCGCGATGATGGAGGCCTTCATCGCGATCTTCTCCGCATAGGTGCCCTCCTGGCCCACGTCGCAGACGCCGAACACCGCATCACCGACCCGAAAATCGTGGACGCCGTCACCGATCGCGCCGACGACCCCCGAGAAATCGCGCCCCAGGATATATGGAAACTCGGTGATCTGGCTGTATTCGCCTGCGCGTACCTTCCAGTCGGCGCCGTTGATGCTTGCCGCGTGGATGTCGACGAGCACCTCGCCCGGGCCGGCGACTGGGTCCGGCAACTCGCCATATTTCATCACCTCCGGCCCGCCGTGTCGCTCGAAGTAAGCCGCTTTCATCGTCTCATCGCCTCGCTTGGTTTCATCCCGATGGTCTTGGCTTGGGCAGCCTCCCTACCGCCTATAGAACGTCTCAATTACAGTATATCTCCATAAGGACGAGGTAGAATCGCGTCTGGAACAGCGGTCGAGGAGCGGCCGACTCATCAAAGAAGTTTAGAAGACCTACGCCTTCAACCGATTCATCACCAAATCTGCGGTCTTGCGAAAATCGACTTTACCGCTGTCCATCTTCGGGAGCTCGTCGAACACGACGAAGTGGCGCGGTAACGCTAATGGCGGCAGGCGCTGGGACAGTTTGTCGAGGACATCTTTTCGATCAACTTCGTGATCCAATGCCACTGCGATGCTTGCTCCCTTTTTCGCGTCGGGGATTTCGACCACACACAACTCGGTGTCGTCCGGCACGATCGCTTGCAATGCGTCCTCCACCAGCACCAGCGAAACCATCTCACCACCGATCTTGACGAACCGCTTTAACCGACCGCGGTGCCATAGATAGCCATCTTCGTCTAGCATGCCCATGTCGCCGGTCTCATACCAACCGTCTTCGATCCGTAACGCCGTCTCCTCGATGTCCCCTAGGTATCCCTTCATGACCAAGTCACCCTTCACCAGCACCTTACCCTCTTGTCCGGGACCCAGCGCCTTACCGCTATTGATATCGGCGATCTTTACGGACACCCTCGGCAGTGGCCGGCCGACGCTTCCAGGTTTTGCTGCGCCAGGGAGATTGACCGAGATCACTGGACTGGTTTCAGTCGTTCCGTAGCCCTCGTATACGCTCACCCCGTGCTGTTCTTCGTAGGCACGTCGTAGCCATCCGGGCGCCTTGTCTGCCCCGACCACCACAATCCGTAACGACTTAAAGTCACCGGGGGACGATTGTCGTAGATAGCCCATCAAGAAATAGGGCGTGGCGATCAGAATCGTCGGTTTATCTTCACGAATAATACGGCTGACGGTCTTGAACTTCAGCGGGTTGGCATAGGTGATGATCGTCAAGCCCAGACAGAGCGGCAGCCACAGATTGGCCGTTTGTCCGAACACATGAAACA
>CAXMNC010000129.1:0-3106 GCA_964194625.1 Acidiferrobacterales bacterium | reverse complement strand
TGACTTAAGTTGAACCGATAGTACAGCCAGACCGCGTGCTGAATGATTTCGGCTGGAAGTCGATGGCGTTTGTACGGATTATTGGGTGTGCTCATTCCGCCATTGTCACCTACTGGCCGTTGATTTGTCAGTACTCCTCTCAACAGCCAGCCCTGCTACCATTCTCGACAAAAGGGAGGCATCAGTGGGGAAATCCCGGATAGCCACGGCTCAAGAACGGAGCGCCGGATGTTGACCGACACGGTTTTGAGATCGGAGACGACTGCGTACGTGCTGGGCGCCGTCTTGCTGGGCGGGTTGAGCGGGGTCGCCTATGCGCTGGTCGGCTGGTTCGGCATCGGGATTATCGGTCTGATTGGGCTGTTGATCTCCACGAGCATCGCCCTGCATGGTGGGCATGCCGTGACGGACAGCGGCGTTGGGAGTGGCGACGTGCCGATGTATGCGAGGCAGCTCGAAGAAGCACGGAAATCGCAGTCTTCCCCCGAGCAGAAGATGGCTGCCGCCGCAGTACAGGCTAAGCGGTCCAGGGTGCTCTACTTGATCAATTCGGTCTTCATCGTCATGACGGCATTGGGTTTCGGGTTGTTCATTCGCCACCAACTCTGAGTTTCCTGGCGTAATCGCTTATCCCTCAGACATAGAAGCTCTCACCGCGGCCGTAGCGCTCTCTCTCGTTATAATTGTTGAAGACAAAGCCGGAGTCACCAAGAGTCGACAAACACATCTTGCGGACCTGGGTTGGTTCTTGAGATTATAATGCGATTTGGGAGCAGATCCCAAGGAGCCTCCGGCGATGAGCAGCGACCACGACGAGGAGTTCGGCTTTGCACCGGCTCACGATGTGCCGATCCCCTACATGCAGAGGGTCCGCGACTATTACCTGGCGCTGGGTTATGGCGCGCCCTACGAGTGGGCGCACTATGAGGAGGTGCCGTTCCAACCCCTGTCCAAACCGCTCGCTCAAAGCCAGGTCACAATTATCACCACTGCAGCGCCCTACGATCCCGACAAGGGAGATCAGGGTCCAGGCGCGCCTTACAACGCGGCAGCGAAGTTCTACACCGTCTATTCCGGCGATACATCGAACGACCACGACCTGCGCATCTCGCATGTCGCCATCGACCGCAAACACACAACCGCCGAGGACCGGGCCACCTATTTTCCGCTTACCGAGCTGCGTCAGGCGGCCGCCCGCGGCCGCATCGGGTCGATTGCACCGCGCTTTCACGGGCTCCCGACCAACCGCAGCCATCGCGTCACCCTCGAGATCGACTGTGCGGAGATCGTCGCGCGCTGCCGTGCCGATGATGTCGATGCGGCCGTTCTGGTTCCGAACTGCCCGGTCTGCCATCAGAGCGTGAGCTTCGCCGCGCGCACGCTGGAGGCGCAAGGAATTGCGACGGTGGTGATGGGCTGCGCCAAGGACATAGTCGAGTATATTGGTGTGCCGCGTCTGCTGTTCTCGGATTTCCCGCTCGGAAACGCGGCCGGCCGGCCGAATGACGCGGACTCGCAAGCTTTCACGCTCGAGCTTGCGCTCAGAGTGTTGGAAGCGGCCCCGTCCGCGCGTACGACCGTGCAATCGCCACTCGTCTGGAATGCGAGTCCGGCCTGGAAGCTCGATTATCTGGACCTTTCCGCCTTGTCCCCCGAGGAGATCGCTCGGCGGCGCGCGGATTTCGACAAACAGAAGGCGGTGGCCAAGGCCCTGCGAGCGGACGTCGGCCCCACCCAATCTGGCAAAATGGCGACGATCGCGTGACTTAGCCCCTCGCGGGTCCGGGGGGTATAGCCAGAATGCGACATTCCACACCTACGCGAGTCAGATGGATTCCATTTTCTCGCGCCGTTAGTCTCCTCCCCTAAAGAGAGTAGGCATTGACAAGTTAACGGCGCGGCCTAAACAGATTTGAGTAGATATTGTCTATCCCGGTGCAGCGTAATTGCATGACGCAAAAGCATGCAATCGGAAGAACCTATAGTTCTTGGTGAAACTAGGTGACGGCCAAGATTGAACAGGTGGTAAACAGCAGTATGCACAGCCAGGAATCGCGGAGCTGGTTGCGTTGATATAAATCGCCGCATAATCCGCTCTCGAACTCGCGTTGGCTGGTGGGAAAGTTCGGCGCGGTTGTTGGCATAGTGCGATGTGTCATAAATCGTATCGGGAATCAGCTCTCGATGTGCGATACCGTAGCTTCTCAACTTGTCCGTCACTATCTTTCTTGGTTCATTACGATGTATTTTCAGCCACCGCTTGAAAAAGCGCTTAGCTGCCCTGCCGTCTCTGCGTGCTTGCAGAAACACATCGACCCCCTCACCATCCCGGTCGACCGCTCGCCACAAGCACCACTGCTTACCTCGGATCTTCACGAAGACTTCATCAATGCAAAATGTATCGCCATCTCAGCCCTTCGCGCCTCGCTTATGAGATAACGTAACTTACTGCTTGCGATCTGCCAATGCCTGATAAGAGAACAGATAGTCGGCATCGTGCAACGGCTTATGACACGCCAGGCAGGCGACTTGATTGACGCCTTCCTTAAAGGTTTTATCTGTCTTGAACACCGCGTAGTTCCAATCTCCGTTGCGTAGCTCCGGGGGAATGGCGTTGCCCCAGCCCTGGTGTTTCTCCATCACTGCGTGGGCCAGTAGCTTATCCGGAACGAAGTGGCCGTCTTGGTTTGGACTTTCAGCAGCTCTGATCGTTAACCGCCTGTCCGTTTCAACGACGTAGCATGTGCTTTATACTTCTTATACCTAGTTCGACACACATAAGGAACTCGAAATGACAATTGCAAAGACAGTGGCAAGAACAGCGGCCACGGCCGGATTGCTGTTTGTGGTGGCTGCTCCGTTGGCAGCCGATCACTCCATGGGGTTTTTCGTCACCAGCGTAGGCATCGGCAAAGGCGGTGACCTCGGCGGGATTGGAGGCGCCGATGCCCATTGCACCAAGCTGGCCGAGGCGGCCGGATCCAAAGGGCGACAGTGGCACGCCTACGTGAGCACGCAATCGCCCGACGGGGAAAAGCGTGGCATGTCGGCCCGCGACCGGATCGGGAAAGGCCCCTGGTACAACGCACGCGGCGAGTTGATTGCC
>CAXMNC010000128.1:0-12861 GCA_964194625.1 Acidiferrobacterales bacterium | reverse complement strand
ATCGGTCCCTCGCCTGCCGCGGGATCGTGATCGATGATGGCTGGCATCTTGTTGTTCGGGGAGATCTTTAAGAATTCCGGGTCGAACTGCTCGCCTTTGCTGATGTTGACCGGAATGATGCGGTAGGGAATACCGGTCTCTTCCAGAAACATCAGTACCTTGTAGCCGTTAGGCGTTGTCCAGAAATAGAAGTCGATCATTGTTGCTCTCTCCGTTCTTATAATACGTAACACGTATCAGACACATTCCCTCTGCTGACGAGCGCGAAGCTGTGCCACGGTCTCATCACCGACACCCCAGTTGTCTGTATCGATCTCGTCGATGACGACATAGGTCGTCCGAGGGTCCTTGCCGAGAACCTCGTATAGGAGCTGCGTCGCACCGCGAATCAGCTTTTCCTTTTGAGACCTTGTCACGCCTTCGCGCGTTACCTTGATGTTTACATAGGGCATTGGTCAAAACCTCGATTTAAGAAATGGATTGGCCATCCTTGGCCACCGATTTTCATTCCCTTCTCCGTTCGCCGTTGCCTAGGCTGCCCAGGGCAACAATGCGATGTTGCCGGCCACTTCATTATTCGCTATCAGCCGGTGTGCATCTGCAGCCTCGCGGAGCGGGAGCGTCCGATCCAGCAATGGCCGGATCTTGCCTTCCTTCACGAGTTCAAGGCCAAATTCCATGTCGCGCTTATCACTCGCCATCGAGCCCTTTAGCTGCTTCTGTTGAAAAAAGAGACTGCGGATGTCGAAGGTGACCTCGGGACTAGCGGCGAACCCGAACGCGACGATGACCCCAGTTGGCTTAGCGGCTTGGATGCTCTTGGCCAGCACGTCGCCGGCCAGGTTGTCAATGACGACGTCAGCACCGCGACCATCGGTCCACGCCTGGACGCGCTCCACAAGATCTTCATGGCGAGTGTTGATCACGAGATCTGCACCGATCTGGCGGACAAAGTCCGCCTTTGATGCGCTGCGTATGGTCGTGGCCACTTTGGCGCCAAGCGCCTTGGCAATCTGAATCTGCATGCTGCCGGAACCGGAGGCGCCGGCCTGCACCAGGACCTTGTCACCTGCCTTGACGCCACCGACTTCTTTGACGGCACGTACGGCCGTCGCAAGCACGACCGGTAGCGTTGCCACTTCCTCGGGCTTGAGGCCGGTCTCATCCTTCAACAGATAGCGTGCCGGAACTTCGATGTACTGGGCGTACGTTCCCGGGATGTGCAAACCGGGCAGACCGAAGCTCGGGGCCTGGCTCGCCGGATAGATGTCGTAGTCTTCCTCGTTCTGGGGATAGCCCGGGACGACCACAACACGGTCACCGATGTCGAAGCCATTGGCGCCGTCGCCCAGCGCGGCCACCTCACCGGCGGCATCAGCCCCCAGA
The DNA here is from genome assembly GCA_964194625.1 of Acidiferrobacterales bacterium. Classification (GTDB taxonomy): domain Bacteria; phylum Pseudomonadota; class Gammaproteobacteria; order Acidiferrobacterales; family SPGG2; genus SPGG2. The sequence continues at coordinate 11,475 of CAXMNC010000128.1, read as the reverse complement.
ATGTGCGGAAACGGCAACGCGGGGACGACCGAGCCTTCACGCAGATAATGGTCGAGCCGGTTAACGCCGGCCGCCAGCACTTTCACGAGAACATGCCCAGCGCGGGGTTCGGGTGTCGGGACTTCTTCGTACTTCAAGACATCGAAGTCGCCGAATTCATGGATGATTGCTGCTTTCATTTGCGTTACCTCCTCGGGTCGGTATTGGTGGATGGATCAATGATTCATGTGACGGTTGAAAGCATACGATCGATTATCTTTGTGATAAACTGGATAATCAGATAAAGACTTGTGCTAAATTCGCAAAGATAAAATGGACACGATTGGTGGTATGCGCATCTTTTCGCGGGTGGTCGAGGCCGGGAGCTTCTCCGCGGCGGGAAGACAGCTCGGCGCGGCGCCGTCGTCCGTATCGCGCCAGATAAATGAGCTCGAGAACGACCTTGGCGCGCGTCTGTTTCATCGTACGACGCGGAAACTAAGCCTTACGGAAGCGGGTCAACTCTACTATGAGCGTGCATCGCGAATTCTGATCGATGTCGATGAAGCCAAGCTCGCCCTGTCGGAAATCGGTGGGGCACCCAGCGGCATATTGCGCGTCACTGTAGCGGCCAGCCTCGCTCGTCTCCACATCATGCCGGCTTTGGCAGACTTTCAGAACACGTTTCCAGCCGTCAAAGTCGCTGTGTCGGTCACCGACCGCATGGTCGATCTCGTCCAAGAAGGATTCGATCTAGCCATAAGGGGAGGTCGGCCTCGTGATTCGAGTTTAGTTGCGCGCAAAATCGGGTCGGGTCGCCGGATTGTCTGCGCCAGTCCGGTTTACTTGAAGAAGGCCGGCACGCCACAAGTACCCGCCGACTTGGCAAATCACAACTGCTTGACGTTCAGAACACATCCGGGAAGCAACGTATGGAGTTTCCGGCTAGGCAGAGGCACGCTGAACGTTCGCGTTTCGGGAAGTCTTTTTGCGGATGATGGCGAATCTTTGGTTGCCGCAGCGATGGCTGGGCTCGGCCTGATCTTGCTGCCAGCGTGGCTAGTCGGGGTTGAGCTGGGAGAAGGCCGGTTGCTTGAGGTTCTTCCCGAGTTTCAGATTATCCCTAAAGATACTCCGTTGTATGCCTTGTACCCGCATCAACGCCACCTCCCGCCTAAGGTTCGGGTGTTCATCGACTTCCTCGTGGAGCGATTCGCCGGCGAGACGAAATGGAGTACAACCGATTGAGGTTGGGCAAATCGTTAGAACACAAGCACCAAGATGGCCGTGAATATGACGATTGCGGCGACAACTGTGAGGCCAACCCTGCTCCAAATGTCCAGATCGTTCCAGAATCGCCAGAAGTTCATTTCGAAATCCCCACAGATATAATGAAGACTTGGGCTAGCGCTAGAGTTAGCCCTTGGAGTTTTTCTAAACAGTTATCAGTCATAAGCGTTCTCTTGTTTGCGCGCGATCGCGAGAAGCTCACGCGCGCGCTTCACGGGCACACCCAGATTCGAGCCGCCGAATTCGGGCAGAATGGCTGTGTTTATTGCCACGACTTCGCCGTTTAAACCAATAACCGGCCCCCCGCTGCCACCGCTGGTCGTCTCTGCATCGTACACTACCGCAACCGCGGTCACCTGGCCAACAATACCACGGGTAGCAAGTGGCGAAATGCGTCCAGTCTCCGACAAGCGACGCACAACGTTCCAAAAGTCGGGCTGCCCCTCGCTCATAATTTCGTTTACAAAATCCTCATCCGCACGCGCAAGTAGGGCGCGAATACCGGTGGGATAACCCATGACGATCACCTCGTCACCAGGCTGGGGGGTCGTCTCACTCAGTGTAAGCGGTTTAGCAAGATCCGTGACACCGCTGCAGCGTAGGACCGCAACATCGGCCTCATCACTCGCGACGACGAGCTCTACATCAAACGACTGCTTGATGCCGGCCAAATAACCAACAAACCGTCGCGCTACCGGAACAAGTCCCTGTGCAATGAGCGCTTGCGCCGACTCGTCGTCTCGCCAGGGGATGGCTACATGGCGATTGGTGAGCAACAAACCATCTTCACTGGCAACGAACGCAGTACCCGTATACAAGCGTTCCACGATGGGGCCGTCACCCTCAAGCGTAATCAAGGGCTCACCGGACCCGTTACGAAATGGTTGGCCATCCGGCCCCAATCCCAGGTAACGGAGTGGTTTGCGACTCTCCGGTTCTACGAATCCGTACGCGCCCTGAACAAAGATGATCGATCCAGTCGCGGCCAAAATCACTCGCTGGGCCGCCCCGGCCTGGGCTTCGAGCGTAGCCAAGCGCTCGGACGTCTCCACTGAACGCGTTCGTTCGCTTGCCAATCGTTCTTCCAGTTGCACGCTGCGCCAAGCCAGCATAGCGATGCCCACACTGAGCGATACCAACAACAACACGACCACCGAACGAAACCAGGGGGCGGTTTGCGTGACCAGCTCGCGAGGCATCCCGGCCAGGAAGATAGTGGCTCGGTCGAGTGGCGTTTTTCCGCCATGTCGTGCGCAGTCGACACAGTCAGACAGGGTATCGCCCACCGACTTGTAGGCGTTGGACCCTCCTTTATAGAGACGAAAACGCAAGAGCGGTCCACCTTGACCGATGCGCACAACGTCGCCCGACCCTAGTGTCGCCTGGGTCACCGGTTGGCCATTGACCCATACCGGTTGATTCGGCTCCGCCTGCAGGTCATAGGTAGCCCCCTGCCTTCGCAGGGTCGCGTGAAGCGGGGAAATAGGTGGCTCACGGTCGGCTGGGAAATGAATCTCGGCATCGGCAGCGGTGCCGATACGCAAGGTGTCGCCGCTCAACCTTTCAGTGGTTCCCCGGCGACTTCCGGAGAGGTGAACCACCATGGGTCGCGGACTAGGCGTGATTCCGGCGATATCTGTTGACGTCTCCATACTTGATTTGAGTAATCTGACGCACCCAGGTTCAAGAAATCAAGCCCCAGAATCACTTATTTTTATAACGGATGTGAATCGTTTTCTCGAACGAAGCCGGCAAGAAGTAGAACAACGGTCAACAAGATACCTGTGAAGGGCTTCATAAGCATTTACCTCAAAAAATGTCTCGTTCCTCAGTTCTCAGAGCACGTATTTGTGCTTGCCGCTATCGACGAACAATGCGGCACCCAGGATGTACGGCTGGTCAGCCAATGCCAACAAGCGCAACCAATGGATCTCGGTTGGCTCCCATGTCTTGTTAGACGCCAAAGGCGCGATGGTGGTTACAGAGTCAGACGGGACAGTGGAATGCGGTTGGCCGGCATGTCACTTGATCGGGGGTCTAGGCGACACAGCGCCTGAATTTAGGCATCCTCGTCACGTGCCGCGAGGATCGCTTTCACCAGTTCTTCCGGCACGTCGACCGGGACCGGCGCATCGGGGTCACGGCAGGCGGTCTGGCTCAGGCTAATCGTCCGTTTGTACGCCTCGAGATAGCGCCCGCAGTCGGGGCACAGGCGAAGATGCAGGTCAAATTTGCGGCGCTGAGTCCTGGGTAGTGTTCCGTCGAGGTAATCGACCATAAAACCCTCAAGCTCTTGGCAGGTGACCATCAGCGGCATGGTGCGCATGGCCAGTGCGCTCAACTTTTTAAAAACAGTTTTTCCGGCTTTCATGGTTTTCCTCCCCGAATAACTGGCGCCAACAACGACTTCAACGCGGTGCGGGCGCGGTGCAGGCGGGTCTTGACCGCGCCCGGTGTCAATCCGAGAAGCTTTGCCGTCTCCTCGGTGTCATAACCTTCGATGTCACGAATGAGCAAAACGTTACGATAGTCGTCGGGCAGTTGATCGATCGAACGACGCACCGCCTCGCGGACCTCCCTGCTCTCAAGCAACTCGAGCGATACGGCCAACTCGGCCTCGGGCCCCGTGCGCTGCCCGTCTGCGTCGAACTGCGCTAGTAAATCCTCGATTGACTCTTCCGGGCGCCGCGCGCGCGCCCGGAGTTTCATGAGCGCGGCATTGACGACGATGCGATGAAGCCAGCTCCCCAGCGATGCACGCTGCTCAAATTTTTCAATATTACGAAAAGCCTGCAGAAACGCCTCCTGTACGCAGTCGCGCGCGTCTTCTTCGTTTCGCACCAGCCGCCGGGCGACGGCCAGCATGCGCCCACCGTACGTGCGCACGAGCTGCTCGTAACTGGCGTTATCGCCGACCCGCAGTCGCGCGACCAGCTGCCTCTCATCTGACAGGTCTTCTCCCCCCTGTGGCGGCTGCTTGGGGACCGCATCCATGCAACGAGGGTAACTGAGCCCCCGGGCATTGGGAAGCGGTGGCTGTAACCAGTGCGGCGTGTCGGACATCTAAGGGGAAATGGTCGCCATAGCTGCGACCCTATCAACCACGCTTTTAACGTGAGGTTATCGTGAAAGACATTTCTCCTTTTGTATTGGGTCTACTGATCGTCTTTGGCTTGTCTACCGCATTGCTTGGCACTTTTGTAGTTGCCACCTATATCTAGCAGTCATTGCCCACCTGACGTGATGTGGTCACTAGATTCTCGGCTACCTGGTCGATTAACCAAACTTTGACTCGGTGAATCACTACCATGCGCTTATCGTATTCAATGTTGCGACGATTTATAACCATCGGGTGTGTGGCGCCACTCTTTCTGCCACCGGCCTACGCAGAAGAACTTGCGGTGGAAATATCCATTTCCCGCCAACACCAGGCTGTCCCGCTTATCGATGATTTCGTTTTCCTAGAGCGGGGCAGCACCTTGGGATTTGGCCCGGAGGTTAGCAAAAACCTGTCACCGAAGGTCAATTTCCGCATCGGCTTTGAGAGCCTTCGTGACATCGACGACCGTGCCAGGAGAGGCGTCAATAACAGATTTGACCTGAAACTTCGGTCCTTCTCGTTCTTGCTTGATTGGCATCCTTTCGGTGGTTCCTTTCGCACAACCCTCGGTGTGTTGATCAACCAACACACAATCCGAGTGGACGCGGTGCCGACGCAGACACTCGACCTAGACAGCACCGGCCTCTCCGATGAAGAGCTTAGTGCTGCGGTTTTGCGCCGGCTCAATCTGACTACCCTCGACCTGAGTGATGGTGTGACCATCAACGGTAGCGATTTACTGACCGCACGAGGGCGCGTCCGCTTTAATGACTTTGCCCCGTACCTGGGCATCGGTTGGGGTAATACGACCCGCGCAGATCGACACCTCTATTACACCTTCGACCTGGGGGTTGCCTTTCACGGTTCACCCGAGGTTGAGCTTAACGTGCGCGGACCGCTTGCTGAGGTTGTAAGAGAGCATGGGGCTTCTGAGCTGAACGCATTTCTGGCGAGCGAAGAGAAGCGGCTTGAAGACGAGCTTAAGGACCTCGACGTATTTCCGGTTGTGTCTTTTGGGCTGTTGTATCGTTTCTGATCGCAGAAAGGGGGTAAACACGCGTAGCTAAGGCCCGTTAGTATCTGCGCCGGCGGTGTCTTGGCAGGTAAATCTCTTTTGGCGCGAGCTTAATCAGAACGTCACTATAAGGAGGTATATTATGGCTTGGTTTGTTTCGTTAGGACTCATGGCTATCGCGCTGGTCGCGCTGGCGCGGGTACGTGCATCATTTCTTTCGTGGACGGCAGCCGTTGCTGGCTTGGCCTAAGGTGGAAACTGCGCGTCTATGGATCCCGAGCCCGCTATGTTTGATTGGCTAGCACGTACCATCGGTCGCGCGCTTGCGGTCTATCTCAGCAAGCCGATCAAGCGTTATGAGCCGTTCTCGGTCCATAATGCCGAAACCCTGAGGGCCATCCTCAAGCCTGGCGACGTGTTGTTGGTGGAGGGTAACTTGCGGTTCAGCACCGCTATCAAGTACCTAACCCAATCTACCTGGTCGCACGCGGCCCTGTTTGTGGGCGATACCCTTAAAGATTCCGCATGCGAGGGTGAAGCCTGCGAATTGATCGAGGCAGACCTGGTAGAAGGCGTGATCGCGGTGCCGCTGTCAAAGTACGCCCATTTCAACACCCGCATTGTCCGTCCGGTGGGGCTGACCCCGGAGGATCGCGATGCGGTGGTACAGTTCATGGTCGATAGCCTGGGTAAGTCTTACGATCTTAAGAATATTATCGATCTCCTGCGTTACCTATTACCGACGCCGCCCGTGCCGGTGCGTTTTCGCCGGCGCATGCTCGAACTGGGGAGCGGCGATCCCACCCGCGCCATGTGCACGGCGCTGATTGCCCAGGCCTATCAATCGGTACGCTATCCGCTGCTCCCATGCGTGGAGCGTGCCGATCAGCACCATTCTGGCCACACAGAAAGCGAACTCCTGCACATTCGGCACCACAGTCTGTTTACGCCGCGTGACTTCGATGTCTCACCGTACTTTGAGGTGGTGAAACCTACGCTCGTGCGTGGCTTCAACTATAAGGATCTGGCCTGGGCCGATCGGCAGGGCCTCCGCGCTTTAAAGAGTTCGGCTCCATCGCGGAACGCTTGCGGGAACGCTTCCTAAGCACGATTGCACCACCGGATCCGTTTCATTCGACACGTGCGTCGCGCTCTTTGGCGGACGTGGGACACATCCCATAGCCAGAATGTGACCACCCGGGCGTTAAGGAGCGATTGCCTGTAACCCGCATGCGGTGCCGGGCATCTAAGCGCAAATGGGCACGATCCCACTGCTGGAATGGCCACCCTATGGCCTAGTATGAGTTCAGGAACATTCGATACTCAGTTGCCGGCTCCGTCGATCAAGCCCTAATTCAACGAATCACTTTCAAACGAGGTAACGACGTCCGGGAGGGAATCATGACCGACGTAGAAATGTATTCAAAATCCTGGTGCGGTTATTGCGCCCGGGCAAAGGCGCTCCTCGACGCAAAAGGGGTGACCTATACAGATATCGACGTCACCGCGGACCGAGAAAAAGAACTCGAGATGATCCAGAGGTCCGGTGCCCACGCCGTACCGCAGATCTTCATCGACGGTAAGCGCATCGGCGGACACGATGATCTCTTCGCGTTAGAAGCGAAGGGCGACCTTGATCGACTTCTAGAGTCGGACAAGAAAATCGCCGCTTACCAACCTAGCGGAGCTGAGACGATGAAAACACGCAAAGTCGACGTCGCGATCATTGGGGCCGGTTCAGCCGGTATGAGCGCGTTCCGGGCAGCGCGAGCCCACACCGACAACGTCGTATTGATCGAGGGCGCCGAGTACGGTACGACTTGCGCCCGCGTCGGATGCATGCCGAGCAAACTGCTGATCGCGGCCGCCGAGGCCGCCCACGCGGTCTCCGAAGCGCCGCACTTTGGTATTAACCCCAACGGATTGAATATCGATGGTGCCGCCGTGATGGACCGCGTGAAACGGGAGCGGGACCGTTTCGTTAGTTTCGTTGTGAATTCAGTGGAAAACATTCCGGCTGAGCAGCGGCTCCGTGGGCACGCACGGTTTCTAGACGATCATCGCTTGCAGATCGGTGATCAATGGATTGTGGACGCACACCGCATCGTAATTGCCACCGGCTCGACACCCAGCTACCCGAAATCTTTTGCCCAATTGGGCGACCGGCTGGTCGTGAACGATGATGTATTCGAGTGGGCGACACTCCCGCGCTCAGCCGCCGTCTTCGGCCCTGGCGTTATCGGTCTGGAGTTGGGCCAAGCACTCAGCCGACTAGGGGTCACTACCTTCACCTTTGGTCTCGGCGGGCGGATTGGACCACTTACCGACCCAGTCGTGATCGACTCGGCCAGAACCACGCTATCGAAGGAATTCTATCTCGATCCGGGCGCGCGCGTGACAAACATGCAACGCGTGGACGACGGCGTACAACTAGCGTTCACCGACCTCGACGGCCGCGAGCGCACAGAAATCGTTGAGTACGTGCTCGCCGCGACCGGCCGTACGCCGAATGTGGACGGATTGGGGCTGGAACACACCACGCTGCCGCTTGATTCGAAAGGGTTACCGATTTTCGACCCCACGACCATGCAAATTGGCGACTCACACGTTTTTATCGCAGGAGATGTCGATAACGATCGCCCATTGCTACACGAAGCCTCGGATGAAGGCCGTATCGCCGGCGACAATGCGGGCCGTTACCCAAGCGTGAGGACAGGTCTGCGGCGATCCCCATTAAGCATTGTCTTCTCAGACCCGCAGATCGCAATGGTTGGGCAACGCTACAGCGAGTTGTCGCTGGAGTGTGTCGCGGTTGGTGCCGTTTCCTTCGAGGACCAAGGCCGCAGCCGTGTAATGCGGCAAAACAAAGGGCTGCTACGCGTCTACGCCGAACAAGGCACAGGGTTGTTTCTAGGGGCCGAGATGATCGGACCGAGAGCGGAACACCTAGGCCATCTGTTGGCGTGGGCCCATCAAGCCAAGATGACTATCGATCAGATGCTTGAGATGCCCTTTTACCATCCGGTGGTGGAAGAGGGGCTGCGCACCGCACTTCGCGACGCCCGCAGCAAGCTTCGCGAGCAACCCTGCCTGGCCCTGGCCGCCTAGTTGCCGATCGCATTTTCTTGGGGTCATCTTCGCCGGAACATTGCACTTGCTCTATACCGCGCTATAGGACAGCATTTTGGTTGGATGTTAGGGATTACAGGCAGATCTAATTATTTTCGAATAAATAGAGCGTTGCACGAATGACCGACATCGACAAGGCCATGCTCGATCCGACTGCGGTCTTTCGAACACCCGAAGAAGTGCTTTTGCGAGAAGATATGACGCGTGATCAAAAGATCGAAATTCTACGCCGTTGGGCGTATGACGCGCGGAATCTTGAAGTTGCCGAAGAAGAAAATATGGGAGGTCAGGAGCCAGATATATTGGATCAAATTTGTCGTGCGCTTCATTCGCTTGACGCCTGGCTTGATACCGAGCATTCACCGCCTACAAAACAGGGGGGCATATGACTTTTGCCTCCTGATCCGCTAAAGAATCCGAAGCAGAACAGCTTTGACGGCGTTTATCGGTTGTGTCAAAAACTAAATTCGCCTAAGGTCTTTGGCGGTACGTCTTAAAGAGGCCAGTAACCAATACAGCACTCGCCGACGCTAGTTTGATCCCGCGCTATCGTCGGGTTAAACCATCAACGAGGAGGTAATCTATGAGCGTCTATAAAGTCATCGAACTCGTCGGCACAAGCACCGTGGGTTGGGAAGATGCAACCAAAAGTGCATTGAGTCTTGCGTCAAAATCGCTTAGAGACTTGCGAATCGCAGAAGTCACCAAGCTCGACGTGACACTCGATGACAAGGGTCAAGTGTCCCAATATCGCACTAAGCTAAACGTCAGCTTTAAGTTCGAAGGAGCCTGATTTCAGGTTGTATAAACTACCGCCATCGCGCATCAACACCGGGCACCAGTTCTTCGCCACGTTCCTGCGCAAGGGTGGGATAGTCAGTGTAGCCTTTGGCGCCGCCACCATAGATAGTAGGTAGACAGATCGTCCGCGTTGAGTTCTGCCTTCTGAAATCGATCCAGCGAGATATGGGGCTGACGTTCCTCTTTATCAGCCACGATCTGAGCGTCGTGGCGCATGTCTGTGACCATGTGGCGGTGATGTATCTGGGGCGGCTGGTGGAGACAGCGCCGACACGCGAACTGTTCGCCGGCCCCCGGCACCCCTATACCAAGGCATTGCTGTCGGCGATCCCGTCGCTCGATCCCGATGACCATGGAAATGTGCAGAAGCTGGAAGGTGAGATACCCTCGCCGACCAACCCGCCGCCGGGTTGCAAATTCCAGACCCGCTGCCGCTTCGCCATCGACATCTGCCGTAAGGAAGAACCGAAACTCGATAATTTGGGATTTGAGCATGATGTCGCCTGCCACCGCTGGCAGGAGCTCGCAGACGTGCCGAAAGCGTCGGTCGCCGATCCCGCCTAGGGTCTTTCCGGCCTTGATTGAACCGCTCCGTCGATGTTGTAATTCACCGTGCTTCCCGCCGACGAGTTGAGTCTGTAGAGTCTGTAAATCGCTGCTTTGAAATCGGCGACCACCCGGCGTAGAATCGTGGCGCCGCTCCGCTAACCGAGTCTATTGAAGGGGGCCAGCCATGAGCGCATCGATGAACGTCTTGTTTATTACGGCGGACCAATGGCGCGGTGATTGCCTGTCATCGCTGGGTCATCCGTGCCTGCAGACCCCCAATCTGGATCGTCTCGCCGCCGACGGCATGCTGTTCGCGCGGCACTTCGCCCAGGCGACGCCTTGCGGTCCCAGCCGTGCGAGCCTGTACACGGGAATGTATCTGCACAACCACCGTTCGGTGAACAACGGCACGCCCCTGGATGCCCGCCACACCAACGTCGCTCTGGAGGCCCGCAAGGCCGGCTACGACCCGGCACTGTTCGGCTACACGGACGTGAGCGCTGACCCACGGCAGCACACACCCGACGACCCCGCGCTCCGAACCTACAGCGGCGTGCTGCGGGGAATGACGCCGGTGGTGCACACCGACGATCAGGCGCTGCCGTGGCTCGCAGATCTGAAGGCCAAGGGATATACGGTGCCCGAAGGGCTTCTCGGCGTGTACAAGCCCAAGGATGCTGGCGCCGAAGCCGGCCGTCGTGGTCTCACGTTCGCACCCGCGCAGTATACCGTGGAGGACAGCTACGCCGCCTTTCTCACCAACGAGCTCATCAAATACCTCTCCGTGCGCGTGGACCGACCGTGGTTCGTGCATCTGTCTTATCTGTCCCCGCACCCGCCGTTCGTCGCACCGGAACCGTACGACGCCATGTACGATCCCGCTGACGTATCCAGACCGGTGCGCGCCGCCACCGCGGAGGAGGAATCGCGGCAACACCCCTATCTTGATCACTACATCCACAATCAACGAGGCTGGGGCATCCGCTACGATCACGACTCGAAGAACAATCTCGAGTTGGACGACACGGACGTGCTGCAGGCGCGCGCCACCTATTACGGGATGATGAGCGAGGTGGATTTCCAACTCGGCCGCCTGCTGGCGTTTCTCGACGAGACGGGCGCCTATGACAATACCCTGGTGGTGTTCACCTCCGACCATGGCGAGCAGCTGGGCGATCATTGGCAGTTCGCCAAGTATGGCTATTTCGACGAGTCCTTTCACATTCCGCTCATCGTTCGCGATCCGAGAGCGTCAGCGCAGCACGCCCGCGGCCGGCGGGTGAACGCGTTCACCGAAACTGTGGACGTCATGCCGACCATTCTCGATTGCCTGCAAGTCCCCATACCGAGCCAGTGTGATGGCGAGCCGCTGAAATCGTTCTGCCGCGGTGAGACGCCCGCCGACTGGCGTGCAGAGGCGCACTGGGAGTTCGACTTCCGTCATTTCAGCGACGGCAACGGCGGCACCGCGCTGGGGCTCAAACCGGATCAGTGCGCATTTAACGTAATCCGCGGCAGGCGCTACAAATACGTACACTTCACGGCGCTGCCACCGCTGTTCTTTGACCTCGAGCAAGACCCTCATGAGTTCCACAATCTGGTGGATCAACCG
>CAXMNC010000127.1:0-3747 GCA_964194625.1 Acidiferrobacterales bacterium | reverse complement strand
AAGATGTCGGCCTAGCTGCGACTTCTAAGCAGGTTGTTCATTCGGACTGAGGCCTTGAAGCCGACATCTTATCATCTGAGAATCCTCACGTCGTTCAGCGTTTGCCGTTGGTCCGACGCCCTCGCAAAGGAAATGGCGGTACTTCGACCGCCGTTTCGCATGGCACTGGTGTCTTTCCCTCTTAGTCGCGGGGTTGCGGACACCCCAGTTTAAATGTCGGGTTTCAGGGGTTAAGCAGACGCGCTTCAGAAAGGCCGAATAGGTCTGCATTTTGCCATTAAGCGACATTCGCGGCCTGTCAAGCGATGGGAGATCGTGATTCAAGCCGCCAAGTCTTTGCCGGGCACGCGCTTCCAATCGGCAATGTAATCGCGGGTGAGCGGCACGGCATCCTTTGTCTTCGCCAGCTGAATCTGATAGACCACGATAGCATCATGGCGAAATCCTATCTCGCAGCTAGTGAGATAGAGTTCCCACATGCGGCAGAACCGATCGTCATAGAGCGCGGCCGCTCTTTCCCAATTCTCCGTAAAACGTTTGTGCCACTCGTGGAGCGTTTTGGCGTAATGGAGCCGCAAGACCTCTAAATCAGCGAGCACGAAGCCTGTGCGTTCGATGATGGGAAACAGTTCGGATAGACAGGGTATGTCAGTTCCCGGGAATATATACTTGAGGATGAATGGATTGACCGGTGCCGGCTCGTCATAGCGCCCAATCGTATGAAGCAGGAGTACCCCGTCCTTTGCTAACAGATCATACACTGTGTTGAAGAATTCCCGGTAGTTTCGCTTGCCGACATGCTCGAACATTCCGACCGAAACGATGCGGTCATAAACCTGGGTTTCTCTACGGTAGTCCTGACAGCGAATCTGCACGCGACCTGATAATCCCTCTTTGATCACGCGCTCATTCGCCACTTTGTACTGTTCGGACGATAAGGTCACGCCGGTGACATCGACGTCACAGACTTTGGCGAGATAGATCGCCAGTCCGCCCCAACCGCACCCGATATCCAATATCTTTTGGCCCGGCTTGAGCAACAATTTTGCAGCAATGTGCCGCTTCTTGTTGGCCTGAGCCTCTTCGAGACTGTCGCCGGGAGCCTCAAAATAGGCGCAAGAGTACTGGCGATCTCGATCCAGAAACAGCTCATAGAGTTCTTTCGACAGGCCATAGTGGTGGGCGACGTTCCGTGTTGCTCGGCCGAGCGGATTGTACTGCCGCATTTTGCGCCCCTGTCGCTGCAGGATGTTCGCGGCGACAAACAATCGGCTCTGTTCCCAGTTCGCGTAATTGCGCAGAAAAAGGTCCAGAACTTCGGGCAACGTTCCCTGATCTATCGTGAGCGTCCCGTCCATGTAGGCTTCGCCCAACCGAAGCGCCGGATTTAGGGCCAGCGAGTATTCGAGGCGCCGGTCGTGTAGATGAACTGTGCAGCTCGGAGGTGAGCCGTCGCCGAAGACACGCTCTCGGCCTCGCGCATCGATGAGCTTGAGACTACCATTACGGATCGTATGTCCGAGCACGTATGAGAATAGCATCGATAGTTTGGCTCTCCGGCATCACCCGGATGCCTTCCGATCCCATGAACGATTTTGCCGAAGCGATCGCTGATCCACAATCCGGTAGGGCGAGTAGCGATCCGGCAGATGAGGATCTGCCCGAAGAGCGCCCAACCAATACTGGCGAGCAGCGCACAGCGGGCTACATACTATGGCTTCGTTTCGTCAGACTCCACCCGAGATGTGCCGGATAGCAACTCTAACTAGCCGAAAACAGTAGCACATTCGGCTGTCGTGGGCGAACTAGGTGTTGGTTCGCACATTGCATAGCAATCTCCTCCATTTGTTGGACGACCTTGTGACGGAACGGCCGCTGCACCGCCAATCTCGTGACGGCTTAGCACACCTCGACACTCACGAGGCGTAGCTCCTCTGTGCCCAGAAGCTTGTGAATGTCTCAGTTGGGTCAAAACCTGCCGTCTGAAGAGCGCTGTCCGAATGACTGCTTTCTAATCCGTAAGCGGCCATTGCGAATGGCTCTAATGAACGGCCGTTTTTTTTTGGCCGAAGGTTGCCCTTCGCCGGCATCGCAAAGGCGATCGATTGTGTGACAGCCACGAAGGGCTGGAGTCGACCCAAATCGGCCATTCAACCTAGCCGACGCGAACGTCCGCTATGGGATCGCAAAGCGGCCGTCCAATGGCTGCGATCAGTTAGGCAGCTGAAAGCCAGCAGCGGACTCTGGCGGTGCCAAAGGCGTTAGATCATTGAGCGATGACTACCTTGTGCGAGAAGCTGGTGAAGATCGGTGCCAAGGTTGTCCGACATGGCCGCTACGTCACCTTCCAACTGGCCGAAGTGGCGGTTCCGAGAGGCTTGTTCGAGATAATCTTACGGCTGATTGATGATCTGCGACCAAGACCCGCTCCGGCGTAGGCCGGGGAAATCGACGGCCAGGTGAAAACGACAGGAGGGGTGTGTTTGAATGGCGGATTATCTGGACAAATGGCCTTCCAAACGAGGGCCGATCTCCAAAATCAGGCCATCGGATGGCTGCGGAAAGGATGCAGTTCCCTCGGCGGTGGAGCGGTGGTACGATTTCCCTGAATTTGGGGGTTATCTGGGAAATGTCGGTATAACCTTGCCGGGTTCTTCGCAACAGGCGTTTCCGAGGATTCATCGATCAATCCGACTGAAGACTCGGAGCGGCTCCAGCTCAGAGGGGGAAATCATGGCTTGGAGTTTATCCGGACGCGGACTCGAGATTTGCAACTGCAAGACCTTTTGCCCATGTTGGCTGACACCGGACGTCCAGCCCGATGAAGGATGGTGCGGCGCGGTGTTTGCCTTGGAATGCTCGGAAGGTGTGTCGGACAAGGGTGCCGATCTTGCCGGCCTGAAGTTCGCAATGCTCGCCGAGTGGCCGGGCAACTTTCATCACGGAGATGGCAAGGCTCGGCTCTACATCGATCCTGCGGCCGGTGCCGAGCAACAAGCCGCAATTAGAGCCATCTTCGAAGGCGAAGTGGAAGGCCCCGTGCCCGCCCTTTGGAGCGCTGTCATCAGTGAATGGTTGCCGCCGTCGATAACCGAGATCGACATAAACTGGGAGCGGAACACAGTCGCGATCCCGAATGTCGGCGAGACGACGATGACGGCCTTGACAGACGGTAGTGGCAATCCAGTGCATATGCACAACTCCGTCTCACAAGTCGCAATAGGAGTCGACCGGCTTAATTTGATGGCCGTGGAGGGCCCGTCCTGGGCTGATCCAGACCTGCGCGAGTGGAAAGCCGCCGATGGGGTCAACTTCGAGTTCGCCTGGACCAACTAGGACCCAACTGAAGCCCCAACGCGTCAGCACGTGGGGATGTCGCCGGACGAGAAATGGCCGACCAGGGCGATATCGAACCAATGGTCCTTGAAAGCCTACAGGCCATCGGCTTCGACCCCACGGGCCGGATAGTGGTCTCGGTTCCGCGTGACCGGGTGCTTGATCCGTGCTGCGGCAGCGGGACCATTTTCCAGGCAGCGAGGGAAACCCTCACCACCGCGACCGGTATTGAGTGCGACGAGAGGGCCTATGGCCTGGCCCTCACGAAGTTGCAGGGCGCGGCGGTGGATGAGATGCTCGCAGCTGAGTGATGCATGCCTCCGTCAAGTAGATGTACATAACGTACCTGCACGGTGGGCGTGCTGATGTTACAGGTGTAACATGGGCTCAAGGTTTGCGAGTTTGGTATGG
>CAXMNC010000126.1:0-1742 GCA_964194625.1 Acidiferrobacterales bacterium | reverse complement strand
CAAGCGGGCGAATCAAGCACGATGACTAGCAAAGTCTTGTACATCTATACCAAGCCGACGGCCGGTGCCGACGTTCAGGCGCGCGATTCGGTTTTGGCCATACCAGGGCGTGGCCTCCAAGGTGACCACTACGCCCAAAACCCTGAAGGCAGCACGGCACCGGACCAAGAGGTAACGCTGATCGAAATCGAGAACATTGAGGGCGTCAAAGAACACGGCATCGACCTGCGCCCGTCTCAGACTCGCAGGAATATCGTTACCCAGGGTATTGCTTTGAATGAATTGGTGGATGCTGAGTTTCTAGCCGGTGAAGTGAGACTTCGAGGCGTCCGGCTGTGCGAGCCTTGTGCCTATCTGGAAGGGTTAACCGCCAAAGGTCTTGTCAACGCCCTCGTTCATAAGGCAGGTTTGCGGGCTCAGATTTTAAATGAGGGTACGATAGCGGTTGGTGACGAAATCAGGGTGTAGGTATGGGTAGTGATACGAGTGCCATGGGCACCGCGTTTGCCACTAAGCTCGTGGCCGAACAAAGTCGCAAGGTCAAGTTTATGTATCGCGAGTCGCCCAGCGGTCCGGACGATAGCGGCTGGCACTTCTTCTGCGGCGAAGAACCGCAAGAATACGTTGACGATCCCAACAACACTGGCACCTATCCCGTTAGCCTGATCGTCGAGATCGACCCTTCGGTGGCTTCGCTGCTGGATACGCCCGCGCCCTGCGCGTTTGAGCGCGACGATGATGACGACACCTTTCGGGAATCGGATTTCGACCACTGGCCCGAAGAGTAGTGCATTTGTAGACTCCTAAGCCCATCTGTTCGAATCGGAACTCGCCCCCCATGATGAACATGCGAATACATAAGCACCCATGGTAAAACACGTGCACAGGGTGGCAAAACAAACGTGCTGTGGTGAAGCGCTCGTAGAATTACTTCAGCAATATGGTGTTGATACTGTTTTTGGCATACCCGGGGTACACACGCTAGATCTCTATCGCGGCATCGCCGATAGCAATGTGCGGCACGTGTTAGCGCGTAACGAGCAGGGGGCTGGATTCATGGCCGATGGCTATGCACGCGTCAGCGGCAAGGCAGGTGTTTGCATATTGATCACGGGCCCCGGTGTGACTAACGCCGCCACACCGTTGGGCCAAGCCTATATCGATTCTATTCCTGTATTGCTGATATCAAGCGTCAACGCCACCCATACCCTGGGTAAGGGTTGGGGTTGTCTGCATGAGATTACGGATCAACGTGCGGTAACGGCACCGTTAACGGCGATGAGCGTTACCGCTTTTAAGCCAGAAGAAGTGCCGGAGTTCTTGGGGCAGGCCTTTTCTCTCTTTCAATCAAGCCGGCCGCGCCCCGTACACATTGCGGTACCGATCGATGTGTTGGCGCAACCCACCAACGGTGAGTGGTCAGCGCGCCTAGCACCTGCCCGTCCTGGACCTGATCTCGCTGCCGTTCGAGCCACCGCCAGTTTACTTGCGCAAGCAAAAAGGCCGGTCATCCTGGTTGGCGGTGGCGCCATCGACAGTACAGGCACGATGACGGAACTTGCTGAGTTATTGGGTGCAACGGTAATTGCCAGTAACGCCGGTAAAGGCATCGTGCCCGACTCACATCCATTGAGTCTGGGCACAAGCCTGATGTTGGCCGGCACGCGAAGCCATCTGGCACAAGCCGATGTCGTGCTTGCTATTGGGACAGAACTATCTGAGACGGATAGCTTTATCGATCG
>CAXMNC010000125.1:0-20889 GCA_964194625.1 Acidiferrobacterales bacterium | reverse complement strand
TACATATGCTCCGCGGGCCTGAGATATTTCTTTACTTCACTGAGTCGAATGCTAAACAGTTGGCTAGTCGTTTGTCGTTCCCCCGGCCAACTGTTTATTTTGTAAGAGACTCCCTGAAAGTGGATGCTTACGAGGCCGAGGCAATAGCAAGAGGAAACAGCGCTACACGGCCGATACTAACCAACACTGTGTGGATGACAGAGGGTATTAGTGATGCCGGTATCGGCCTTGCACATGAAATCGTTCATGTCCTCATGGACAGTGGCGAACACGTTGATTTGCCAAAAAACGTGATGCGTGCCGACACGTCGCCGGAGAACATCAGATTCACCGATACTCAATGCGAAACAATGAGACGAGTTGGCATGGAAGGCGAATTATTGAAACCACTACCCTGAGTCACCCACATGCTACAATGATAGACTTACCATAGATGGGCCGTGGGATAAGCTATGAATCGCCAAGAGCGTCGCCGACTCAGTAAGCAGTCACGGCGCACCGGTAGAGCCACAGCCTCTGCGAACATCTCCGTTCCGGACGTCTTGCGCCAAGCTTTTACTTTCTTGCAAGGTGGCTATCCGCAAGAATCAATACGCCTGTACCAACAAATTCTTGCTGTGGACCCGAAACATGCCGAAGCGTTGAACCTTTGCGCGATCGCCTATTTCGAGTCTGGCGAAGCAGCACAAGCGATTCGATCATTACAGAATGCGGTATCGGTACAACCCAACTACGTAGAAGCGCACAATAATCTTGGCAATGTGTTTAAGGCGTTGGGCAAGTTTGCGGAAGCCGAAACGGCCTACGGTAAGGCGCTTGCCATAGACCCAGATTATTTCGACGCGCACTTTAACCAGGGCATTTTGCTGGAAGAGCTCGATCGTCTAAAAGAAGCCGAAGATGCATATCGACGTAGCCACGAAATCAATGCCGAGTTCTTACCTGCATTATTCAATCTGGGTAATGTTCTTAAAGCCAAAGGCGAGTTTAGCGAGGCCGCCGAAATCTATCGGCAAACCATCGAGCGCGACCCCAATTATGTTGACGCACATATCAACCTTGGTAGCGCGTTGCATGAACTGGGAAAGCCGGATGAGGCCGTATCGTCATACCAACACGCATTGGAGTTAGACTCCAACCGCGCTGACGCCCGCTACAATCTTGGCATTGCGCTACAAGAAAAAGATGAGCTTGCCGAGGCGGTGGCAGCGTACCAGCAAGTCCTCGACTTAGACCCGAAACATATCGCGGCACAGAATAACCTTGGATACGCCTTGCAAAAGCTTGGAAAGCTCGATGATGCGATTGCCGCATATCAACGCGCTGTCGATATAGAACCCCATCATGCCCAAACCCATGTCAACTTGGGGGATGCCCTGCTTGAGCGCGGGGAGCCTGAGGCCGCCGTCGCACTTTGTGACAAGTACCTCGCACAACATTTTGGCAATACAGCCGTGTTGGGGTTCAAGGCGCTCGCGCTTTGTGAACTCGGAAATCGGGAATCAGTGAATGACTTGGTGGACTTCGATCGTTTTATGCGACCAGTACGCCTCGAAACCCCAGCCGGATATGCTAATCTTGCCGATTTTAACGCCGCCCTCGCCCATCATGTTCGTTCGCACCCGACGCTAGTATCGGCGCCTGCCAGTCACGCTACCCGGCTAGGTAAACACTCCGGCGAATTGTTGGATCAGTCGAAAGGGCCGATTGCGGTGTTAGAAGAAATCATACAAAGTTCAGTGAAGACTTACATACGTGAACTCTCGACAGACCTTGAACATCCTTTTATCGGCAGCCAACCTAAAAATTTTGGTCTAACGGCGTGGGGTATCGTATTGGGTTCGAAAGGCTATCAACTCCCGCATATTCATCCTTCCGCCTGGCTGAGTGGTGTCTATTATGTACGGGTACCAGAAGTTTTCGCCGAAGCAGGCAATGCTCGGGCTGGGTGGATAGAGTTCGGCCGGCCACCCATACACTTTCACTGCAAAGCGGATCCTATCGTAAAACTATTTCAGCCCCAGGCAGGTCTAATGTTGTTGTTTCCATCCTATTTCTATCATGGAACCGTGCCGTTCGATTATGACGCACAACGTATCAGCATTGCCTTTGATATTCTGCCCCTCCCCTCCCCCTAAGCCCTGACCCTAACCCCCTCCTTGCCTCCCCCAACAAGTGGGGGAGGTAAAGATGTGCGTTTTCAGCCTTGCCGGAAAGAAAGACAATCTGCAAATCTTGTGGTCTTCAATTCAAAACCCAACTCCCCCTCCCCTTGTGGGAGGGGGTCGGGGGGAGGGGGTGTTAGGGGGTGCGCTCTACAATCTCGACGATAGGATCAGCGCGGCGCATGGACGCCAAAATTATGCGGTCAAAGCGCTTTGATGTCCGCAGTGCCTCTTGGGCCGTCTCTAGCGCCAAACCTCTAGCTTTCTCGTCATCGACCATGTTGATAAGCGGCACCACATGAGCATTGCCGGTGTCTTTAAGGAGACCTTTTTCGCTCGCGAACAGACGCGCCACATGTGCCGGGGTTAACAACCCACCCCGCTCTACGCCCGTCACGTGTTCGATCTGTTCAATCCGATGAGCAATACGCTCATCGAGCGCTCGGTTGATTGCACGAGCCGAAACAACCATGATGACTGTCGTTACTTTGTCCGGCAGTTGCGGCTCTTCTTCTGCCGGCGCCTTAATAAGACGATTGCGAGCGCCATCCGCTTTAACAAAGGTCACATCGAAACCGAGTTTCTCATGGATGTCCTGAACGACGTTAGTAGGCACACCCTCGAAACGTCCACGTTTATACGACCGCTGTGTATAGGCGATGCAACATCCATCGACTGCGTGCCCTAAGGATTCCAGCAGACGATCGTCGTTATCACGGATGACCGACATCGGCAGATCCTTCGGAAAGGGCGGTATGAATACAGTCGATGTAAGTGCTACTCGACCGGGGTGCGATGCAGCTAACCGATAGAGGGTAGTTTTCTTGCCACCCGCCCCAACCGCACAGACTAGACCCGTTCGCGCATGTAAGGCATCTAGTAGTCGTTCCGCCGCTGCCATAGGCTAAGCTGTCGGCAACAACGCCGCCTTAACCGACAGTATTCGTGGAAGGAAACTGGCAATCAATGACCAGCTCTCGCCGGCATCTCCACTTGCAAATAAATGCCCGCTAGATGTGCCGAAATAGACACCGCACGGCTGCACCCCATCAGTATCCATTCCCTCACGAAGCACACTAACGTACACATGTTCCTGAGGAAGACCCTTGGTAAGAGCTTCCCATGATTGCCCCCCATTCTGGCTACGATAGACTCTCAATTTGCCGTCGGCCATAGCGCGCATGTGACTACTGTCGTGCGGGATCTGAAATACTGTGTCTGCATCGCGCGGATCTACCGCGATGGCATAGCCAAAATCGCTAGGCAGTCCGGCCGTGATTTCTGTCCACGTCTCAGCGCCATCATCACTGCGGTAGGTTCCGTTATAACATTGTCGGTAGAGGCGCTCCGGCCGACTGGGGTGCATGATAAGGCGATGAACATTATGTCCAGATTCGGGGTAGCGTTGCGGCAAATTCTCAGCGCGCACACCGTGGTTGGCCGGCTCCCATGTTGCACCGGCATCTACACTACGGTACACACCGCCAGCAGACACCGCCACATACATGCGTTTGGGATCTAGAGGATCCACGCAGATCGAGTGAACTGAAAAGCCCCCCCGGGCGGGCCCCCAGGTATTGCGAGTGGCATGTTGATTTAGACCCGCAATACCAGTCCAGCTGGCCCCATAGTCCTCACTTACGAACAGACCTGCTGGGTCTATGCCAGCGTAAAGTGTATTTGGGGAGGCAGCAAGCCCAGGCTGTAGATACCATATGGCCTTTACGGTGTGTTCATAGGTACCGTTTGGATGTTGTGGCACCTGTTCTAGCGAAGACCAAGTGTTGCCGTCATCCACACTTCGATAGATATGGGTTCCCCAAATGGCATGGTATGCCGCCGCGTATGCAGTCTTGTTGTCTCTCGGGTCGAGCCACGCGTGCAATATTTCGTAGCCTGCTATATGCGGCCCTTCACGGGACCACGTCTCATCGGGACTCCGGCGGCGCACTATGAAAAGGCCCTTTTGGGTCCCCACAAAAAGTGCTAAAGAACCGGTCTGTTCATTCATTTTTAACTAATCCGAAGGGGGGTGACGAACTGACGACGACACGCTTACGAGTTATTCGTCATCTACAAGGGTCCATAACTTCACGTTCTCGTGTCCAGCCGCACTTGGAAGTTGTACCACTTTAAACCGTTCTGCTATGCCGTCTTCGTTCGATTCGCGTTCCAACGCCAATAGCGTATGTAATTCATGGTCACAGATACTCGCGGCAAACGTGGCTTCTTCATTAGCCAATGGTAAAGCGGCATCCAGGTTCGGTGCCCCACAGGAAGCAACGAAATGATTTGCTAAGCGTTGCACCACCGCATCGTATTCCACCGCGTCGATCTCCGCTACTTCCACCAAGGTAGACCAACCGAAGCTCTCGGTACCCAGGAAGCCGCGGCCGAAGGCTTGTCGTTGCTTGCTTGTCATTTCACCCCGATCCATATCGAGAAAAGCGAATGAACCCGGTACAGCCCACTCCCCAGGAAGCGCTGACCTTTCATAGACCTGGCTGTCCGAGTCATCGAGTTGGATAGTGCGGGGAAATTTCATAGCACAATATTACACCTTTGCGCTTGGTGGTTCGAACATAACCTGCCCCGTCGTGATTAACCGATCACGCTTCTTTTTCCAGGATTACTTGATGTATCTCCAGAATGTTACGTCCAGCAAACATCTCAGCCGGCGGTCGATCACTATGGGCAGCACGAAATGAGTCGCTGGCTGTCCAATTCCAGAAGGCCTCCTCGGTTTCCCAGTAGGTCTGCACAAGGTAGTAACCTCGTTCTTCGGATTCTCGATATGCGCCAGTTTTGGCGTCGTAGCGTCTCGAAATCGGACGTAGGATCAGATTTTTCACAAACCCCGGAGATTGTTCAATACCCGACATTTTATGCCTGAAGCGATCTTCAAAGGCATCTTCCTGTCCCCCACTAACTGGAATGCGATTTGTAACCACAAACATCACTCCTCCTTGCTGGCCCACTCTTTGGACCGGCAATATCATACAGGGAATGGATACTATTGTGTGACTAGGAAGATGCTGAAAAAGTCCCTCCATGGCCTTTTTCAGCTCGCAAAGCAAAAAGCGCGGTTTTTGCTTTGCTCCATCTTTCAAACACTTCGGTGTTTGAAAGATGTGCGGTGCCTCCATGCACCGCTCTACCAGGCTGCTGAAAGTAGTTTTTCAGCAGCCTGGTAGGTTAGCCTTGTGTGCCGTCGCGAGAATTCCACTCTTCGAGCACTTCATCTAAGATGCTGCGTGCGCGCTCGGCGTCACCCATTGCGATATAGGCTTTAGCGAGATCGATTTTAGTACTAGGTTCTTTCCATGGAGAAGATGGCTTGTCCCCCTGCTCTCCACCGTCTTGGACCGACGACTTCTTAGATTTATCGTTCTTATTGCCCGGACGCTTACCAGATTTTCTCGGTGGCTTATCTGTCGCAGCCTTCGTCGATTGCGGCTGATCAGCATCATCTTGATCAGGACCCTTATCAGACTCGAGCAAGTTTACGCCGCGATCAACTGCCTGCTCAATTTCGGCAAAGTCATTCACCTGCAGATTCTGCATAGTGGCGTCATTCAGGTTCTCGTTAGCAGGCGTCGACTCTGAACCGAGTGCTCCTGCATCAAAGTCGGTTGGTATGGTCATCGCAAGCGCTTCGATTTCACGTTCGAATATATCCGCCTCTGCCCTTTGCTGGTCGTCAGGTGAACCGAGCGAATCAATATCCTTAGCTTCAGCCGACTTGCTATCAGACTTGTCCAACTCGATTGAATGATCGAAATCGGAAGCGGTTTCGACACGTCTAGGAGTCAGGTGTTTATCGACGCGTTTCTCGGATATACCATCGATGTTATCATCGCCTGTCTTTTTCGGATCAACGTTGCTATAGAGTTCCTTGGCAATCGCATCAAAAGCTTCTGGGTCATCACGGTGTTGATAAACGGCCAATAGTTTGACCTTTAAATCTTGACGATCTGGGTTTTTCGCAAGCGCTTCCTTTAAGAGCAGTTCCGCGCTCTCATCGTGGCCACAAGCTATGTACACCTCGGTCTCATCCATGGTGTTGGCTTGGGCCGTATCAACTCGGCCCGATGCCGGGGCGAACCGATCCCCGTGGCGACGTGGCCCCTGCCGCCTGTCCAGCTCCACGGGTATGAATTGCTGCCGACGCCCCTGACCACTACGTCTATCTCCATACTTTGGTAGGCCTTCGGCATCGTCGTCGCTCAAGCGCTCAATTTGGCTCTCAATTTCTAATTTAACTTCGTTCTCACTTTCGTGATCGCGCTGTACATGATCGCTCAAGGCTCTGCGCTCACGCACATAGATGAGAATCAATACACCACCGGCGACAAGAATCAGGGCCGCCATCAAGCCAATAAAGCCCATCAAAAGGTCACGTCCCAGTAGTCCACCGTTCGAGGTCTCCGTTGATAGCGAAGCCTCTTGTGGCGGCTCGTTCGGTATGGACCTATCGAGATCGATTTCTGGTGTTTTAGTAGCAAGGTCATCATGTGGAAGCGTTTCAACATTGACATCACTTACGACGGTTTCTTGTGGTTCTTTGTCGATAGATAATGCGCGCTCTTTTGCCCAATTTTCGATTTCGGCCTGAATCAGACGACGCTGTATCTCGATTGAGACTTGTGTCGACGGTGTCGGTGGGGGCGACTGTTGCCTTGGAATAGTGGCAACATCCGGCTCTGATGCCGTCGTTTCAACTGTTGGTTCTTGAGCGGTTGCGGTTTCTGGCTGAGGCACGCTGGCATTTTGCCCCGTTAACACTTCAGCTTGCTCGGTGTTTGGTGTCAATTTGTGCGACTTATCAGCTAACGCAATTCGCGCTGACTTAGAATCCGCGCGAAACGACGTCTCAGAGTCTCGCCCCCCAAGATCTCCGACTTTAGCCGCCGACGGGAACTCTGGCATACCCCCTTCGATCGGGGCTCGTAGCTCACGAGGATCAATCAGCGTGGTGAATTCACGCACCAACCTTCCACCCGCCCACTCAATCTCCAATATCAAGCGCAGGAACGGCTCGCGTATAGGCTGCTCAGATTGAAGTAAAAGGGAGTAGAGGCCACGTTTTCGTTCCACAAGCGTGATGCCAATGCCTAAGAAAGGTACCGCACTCTCTAGACCGGACCCATCGAAATGTTGCGGCGGCTTGATCTGCCGGGCATCGAGAGTTCTGAATTCCTTTTCGGTAAGTGAAGTGAACCTGATCTCCGCTTTGAGCGGCTCATTCAAAGCTGTATAGACAGTGAGATTGCCAAGCCCCAAGGCGTTGGCAGTTCCGGGCACGAACAGCATTGTGGCAGCTATTGCAAATAGCCGCGGCCTTGACATAGTCATGGTCGTTTTGCGCATATCGTATGCCCGTTGTTCCCCTCCTTGCCACCCTGTCAATGGCCTATAAAAATTATGGTTATAGACCTCGAATCCATGAGTTCTTATTAGGAATAACTATAGCTGAAGGGCGCAGCCCACGACGCCGCTGTCCATGGCCACACTCGATGGATCAGAGCACCGGCATGCCGGCCAAAACCAACGCAAATCCCGCCTGCCTGGGCGTCGATTTTCTAGGGCGTTAGTAGGCCATCGATGGTCTCGGTAATCTCTAGATCTAGTGGCGAGACGTCTGACGGCCAAAGACCAGCAAGGCTACCATCGGGCCCGATGAGGTATTTGTGAAAATTCCATTTAGGCGCTGCCACTTCCCCGATCTCGTCGACGACCCACTGATAGAAAGGGTGCGCATCGCCGCCGATAACCCGTTGCTTCTGGGTCAGTGGAAAATCGACCGCGTAGTTCGTCTGGCAGAACTGCTTGATCTCTGCCTCACTACCCGGCTCTTGGGCGCCGAAATCGTTCGATGGCACGCCCAAAACTACCAGCCCCCTCGCCCGATAGCGGGTCCACAACGTCTCGAGCTCGGCGTATTGTGGTGTATAACCGCATTCTGATGCTGTATTAACGATCAATAACGCTTGGCCGTCGAAACGCGAAAGTTCAAGGGGCTCCCCATCAATGTCGTTGAACAAAAAATCGTAGGCCGACGTAGCCACGTAGGTCTACTTTTCGAGCTCGGCAAGAAACTCGGGCAACGCAGTCAACATGTCGGCGACTAGCCCATAGTCCGCAATTTGAAATATTGGCGCCTCGGAGTCGTTGTTGATCGCGGCTATGACTTTGCTGTCCTTCATGCCAGCCAGGTGTTGGATGGCCCCCGAGATACCCACCGCGATGTATAGATCGGGCGCCACAACCTTACCCGTCTGCCCCACTTGGTAGTCATTAGGCACGTAACCCGCGTCAACCGCTGCTCGCGACGCGCCTACGGCGGCATTCAACTTATCGGCAATCTTTTCCAACATCTCGAAGTTTTCGCCGTTCTGCATACCACGGCCACCTGATATGACCACCCTGGCAGTTGTCAGCTCCGGGCGTTCAGATTCCGTCATGTCTTGGCCCATAAAGCTAGACAATCCGCTGTCACCGCTACCCGCCAAGGCCTCTACCGTTGCTGACCCACCTTCGGCATCAACCGGTTCAAATGTGGTGGTACGTACGGTGACTAGTTTGAGCTCATCGCTCGACTGCACAGTGGCGATGGCGTTACCGGCATAGATCGGTCGCACAAATGTATCGCCGGAAACAACCTCGCTGATGTCCGATATCTGCGATACGTCCAATAGCGCCGCGGCTCGGGGCATAATATTCTTGCCGAACGTCGTCGCGGGGGCAAAAATATGGCTGTAATTCTTGGCCATATTCACCAAGATAGGTGCAACATTCTCGGCCAGGTGGTGAGCAAATTCAGGCGCGTCAGCAACAAGCACTTTTGATATGCCAACGACCTTTGCTGCCGCTTCACTGACGCCATTGCACTCATGCCCAACTACCAACAAGTCAATATCGCCACCGACCTTCTGGGCCGCTGCAATCGTGTTCAAAGTAGCGGGTTTGAGTTCCGAGTTATCGTGCTCGGCAACAACAAGAATACTCATGAAATCACCTTGGCTTCGTTCCTAAGTTTATCTACGAGTGCGGCCACACTATCGACGATGACACCAGCACTGCGCTTGGGTGGCTCCTCGACCTTTAGGGTTTTTACCCGTGGCGTCACATCCACGCCCAGATCCTCTGGGGTATATTGGTCAATCGGTTTCTTCTTGGCTTTCATGATATTGGGCAGCGATGCATAGCGCGGTTCATTAAGGCGTAGATCTACACTCACAACGGCCGGCATCTTAATGGAAATCTTTTCCAACCCAGCATCGACCTCGCGCACCACCTCAGCCGTACCGTCCGTGATCTCTAACTTAGATGCGAAGGTGCCCTGTGACCAACCAAGGAGGGCTGATAACATTTGCGCAGTTTGATTACAGTCATCATCTATTGCTTGCTTGCCCAATAGAACAAGTTGCGGCCCTTCCTTCTCCACCACTGCTTTGAGAACTTTCGCCACCGCAAGCGGCTCCGTCTCTATATCAGTTCGTACGTGTACACCACGATCGGCGCCCATAGCTAGGGCGGTTCTCAGTGTTTCCTGGGATTTGTCCGGGCCGATCGACACCGCAATAATTTCCTCTGCCAATCCCGCTTCCTTGAGACGAAGGGCCTTTTCAACTGCAACTTCATCGAAAGGGTTCATAGACATTTTGACATTGGCGGTTTCAACCGCAGAACCATCTGCCTTGACCCGTATGTTCACGTTGTAATCAACGACGCGCTTAACCGCGACCAGTATTTTCACTTCCTTCCCCTTTCCACAATGAGATACGCTTTACCCGTAGTCAATCTTAGGCCCTAAGTCGTTTGTTCTCAGGATCCCACGGTGACTCTTCAATCACCGTTGCCCGATGCCGCTTGCCGAGGATTTCGATCTCTAGCGCCGTGCCGACATTCGCCGTTTCAGGTTTAACATACGCTAACGCCAGACTCTTCTTGACCACATGCCCATAGGCCCCTGCCGTTGCCCGCCCCACCAGGGCTTCACCTCGATATATCGGTTCATTGCCGAGCGGATCAGCTTCATCGACATCGACTTCCAGCGTGATAAAACGCTGCGGCACACCCTCTTGTTTCTGTTTCACTAATGCGTCACGACCAACGAAGTCCCCTTTGTCCAGATGAATAAACCGATCCAAGCCAGCCTCGAATACCGAGTACTCGATCGTAAGATCTTGACCCCACATGCGATATGATTTCTCGATTCTGAGTGAGTCCATCGCCCGCATACCGCAAAGTCCAATACCATATTCCTCACCGGCGGTCATTAGGGTGTCGAAGATGTGATTCTGGTATTCGATCGGGTGATGCAATTCCCAACCCAGCTCGCCAACAAAGTTCACCCGAAGCGCGAGCGTTGGTGCTACACCGACGTGGATCTGCTGCCCAGTCAGCCATGGAAATGCTTCATTCGACAGATCTGCGTCAGTGACTTTGCTGAGGATATCGCGTGATCGTGGGCCAACTAACACGAGCACGCCGTAACTCGTGGTTAGATTAGTTAAAGTGACGCTACCGTCATCGGGGAGTTGTTTTACCAGCAAATCGTTATCGTATCGCTCAGCTGCACCGGAGCTTACGAGATAGAACTGATTGAGTCCCAAACGTGTAACAGTGAACTCACTCCGCACACCGCCCGAGGGTGTCAACGCGTGCGATAGGCTGACACGACCGATGCGCTTTGGCAGCTTACGTGCCACCATCCGATCAAGATACGCCTCCGCCCCAGGGCCCGAAACTTCATGCTTAGCAAAGCTAGTAATATCGATAATCGTGGCCCGCTCGCGCGTCATCTTGCATTCATTGCCTACATGCTCCCAGTATTTGCTGCGACGAAAACTCCAGTCGTCCTTTCGTTCCACGCCCTTAGGTGCAAACCAGTTAGGTCGTTCCCAACCATAACGCTGCCCCCACACGGCACCCCGGGCATCCAAGCGTTCATGACAGGGACTGGTCTTGACCGGGCGTGCCGCGGGTCGCTCTTCGTCGGGATAATGGATAATAAAGACGTGCTCGTAGGCCTCCTCGTTCTTGAGCTTGGCGTATTGTTTGTTTGCGTATCCGCCATATCGTTGTGGATCAACGCCAAGCATGTCGATACCGGGCTCGCCTTCGACTATCCATTCGGCTAGTTGCCAACCGGCGCCACCGGCGGCGGTAATGCCGAAGCTATGGCCGTCATTCAACCAGAAATTCTTCAACCCCCACGCCGGCCCGATGATGGGATTGCCGTCGGGTGTATAAGGAATCGGCCCATTTATGCAATCTTTAATGCCGGCCCTGGCGAAAATCGGTACCCGATTAATCGCAGCCTCGATATGAGGTTCCAAGCGATCAATATCGCCAGGCAGCAACTCTTGGCCAAAGCCCTTAGGTACGCCGTCCACGGCCCACGCCTTGGCACCTTTTTCGTAGGGCCCAAGAATCAAACCCTGGCGCTCCTCGCGCAAATAATACGATGCATCGCTTTCACGCAGCACCGGCATCTCGGGCAAGCCCGCCTTCTTTCTCTCTAGTAATTCCGGTATTTCGTCGGTAACAATATACTGGTGTTCAACCGCGATCACCGGAATATCGAGACCGACCATGCCGGCGACTTGGCGCGCCCATGAACCGGTGGCGCTGACTACATGCTCGCAGGTGATATCGCCTTTATTGGTCTTTACCAACCATTCACCGCTGGGTCGGCATTCGATAGCTGTGACTTCCGTGTGTCGGTAGATATCCGCGCCGCCGTTGCGAGCACCTTTGGCCATCGCCATGGTGACATCGGCAGGCGCAATGTGGCCATCATCGGGATGGTAAAGCGCACCAACCAAACCCTTGGTCTCACATAGCGGCCAAAGTTCCTCAATCTCGCTGGGGGTGATCATCTGGAAAGGTACGCCGATGGTGTTCGCCGTCCCACAGTACTTATGATATTCGTCCATGCGCTCTTTGTTTGTAGCTAGGCGTAAGTTACCGGTCACATGAAAGCCCACATCCTGGCCGGTCTCCGCTTCAAGCGCCTTGTATAGGTCGACGCTGTACTTATGCAACTGGCCAACGCTATAACTCATGTTAAACAGGGGAAGGAGGCCGGCGGCATGCCAGGTTGAGCCATGGGTAAGGTCAGCCTTCTCCACTAGGGCTACATCCGACCAGCCTTTCTTGGTGAGGTGATACAGCGTACTTACGCCGACGACACCGCCTCCGATCACCACCACCCGTGCATGTGTTTTCATGCCCAGTCTCCTCGCACGCCTCTGACTATTTGTCGGGCATTTGACCAACTACGGCCGATCAAACGGCCACAGGGTCGACAACGTCCTACGGTCCATTTTGCGATGATTATGCCATTTAGCACAATGTCTTACTCTCGTCAGTCGGATCGCATCGGGAACGGACTGGCAATGAAATCGACTGGCAAGTTGCTCAGCCCCGGTGCGCCTACTCAGCCCACAGCAAGAATCCGGCCTCGTAGCGGATCGGGAGTGTAGCCGCAGTCTAGCGCCACCGGCGCATCCCCGTGCGACGGTGTCTTGCACAAATGCGCCATTCCAGCGCGGAAAACGTCCCTTAGCGACGTACAAACGACGCGCAGACACACGCGGGCGTCGCCAGGCGACTATGGGCACAATGGCAGACTGAATAGAATGTGCACAAGTTAGAAAGTCGGAGTAAATCATGGGTGACGGACAAGACAGAGCGCAGCGTAGACGAGGCGCTGGGCGGGCTGCTCGCCGTGCGGCGAGGGCCAAACCGACGCTGACGCAAAACCGCTACATCACGCGCAAACTGCCGATTTACGAGATATTAGGCGAAGACGGCCTCGAGTTGCTAGAGGATAATGCCGAAACAATCCTCCAGGAAATCGGCATCGAGTTTCGCGAAGACCCGGAGGCACTACAGATCTGGAAAGATGCCGGCGCTGACGTAGATGGCGAGCGCGTACGGTTTCCTCGTGGTATGTGTCGCAGTTTAATCCAGGCAACTGCGCCAAAGGAGTTCACCCAGCATGCGCGCAATCCAGCCCGCAGCGTATCGATTGGTGGCGACAATACTGTCTTCGTGCCCGCATACGGACCGCCATTTATCCGCAACCTTGACGAGGGCCGGCGCTACGCCACCATTGAAGATTTTCGCAACTTTGTGAAATTGGCGTACTTATCCCCGGCCATACATCATTCTGGGGGTACCGTGTGCGAGCCCGTAGATCTCCCGGTCAATAAACGACACTTGGACATGGTGTATAGCCATATACGCTACAGCGACAAACCCTTCATGGGTTCGGTCACGCAGGCTGAACGCGCGCAAGACACGGTAGAAATGGCAAAGATTGTTTTTGGTGAAGAGTTTGTCGATAACAATGCGGTGATTGCCAGTCTAATCAATGCCAACTCGCCCATGACCTTTGATGGCACCATGTTAGGCGCAGCAAAAGTATACGCTCGCGCCAACCAGGCTACTGTAATCTCGCCCTTCATACTCGCGGGGGCGATGTCGCCGGTTACAGTAGCAGGGACAGTCGCGCAACTCTTTGCCGAGGCACAGGCCGGCATGGCCTTCACACAACTCGTACGTCCCGGGGCACCTGTTGTTTTCGGAACGTTCGGGAGCTCGATATCGATGCAGTCGGGAGCCCCCACGTTTGGAACTCCAGAACCATCTTTGGTGTTGTTTATTGCAGCAGCGCTGGCGCGCCGTTTAGGTGTACCGTTTCGCAGTGGCGGCGCATTATGCGCATCCAAGATTCCCGATGCACAAGCCGCCTATGAGAGCGCTAACACGTTACAATCAACTGTTCTTGCCGGCGTCAACTTTGTTCTTCATACCGCCGGTTGGCTCGAAGGTGGTTTGGCCATGGGTTACGAAAAATTCGTAATGGATGCCGATCAAGCGGGCATGATGCAGGTATTCTTGAATGGCGTAGATCTGTCCGAAAATGGACAGGCCATGGATGCCATCCGCGAAGTCGGGCCCGGACAACACTTCCTTGGTTGCGCCCACACTCAGGCTAACTTTGAAGCGGCTTTCTATCGCTCGAATATTGCCGACAATAATAGCTTTGAACAATGGCAGTCAGAAGGCAGTATGGATGCGGCGCAACGCGCCAATAAGATATGGAAGCAAATGCTCGAAGACTACGCAGCACCAGTTCTTGATCCGGCCGTGGACGAAGCGCTGCAAGACTTCATGACGCGCCGGAAGAGCGCTTTCCCCGATTCTAACGTCTAACAGAGGTCGCGCGCTGCCGATCTTTATATGAGCGCCGCCGACGCTAACAAACCACTATGACCACACGCAACAACACGCCTCTGATTCAGTTCGGTCCGCGGGTTCGCAAGTCACCATTCTTCGCGGCAACTCGCCGCCATGGTTTCAACGCTTACACGACTTACAACCATATGTATATGCCACTCTATTATGAAGACCCAGTCACGGATTACTGGCGACTGATCAACGACGTCACATTGTGGGATGTTGCTTGCCAGCGTCAGGTCGAGATAACGGGTGCCGATGCCGAGCGCTTCGTGCAGTTGTTGACACCACGAAATCTATCCAAATGCAAGGTCAGCCAATGCAAATATGTACTCATTACCAATGAGCATGGCGGCATCATTAATGATCCCGTTCTACTGCGTTTGGGTGAGAATCATTTTTGGTTGTCGTTGGCGGATTCTGATGTGTTGCTGTGGGCGCAAGGCGTCGCACTCAATTCAGGAATGGATGTGAATATCGCCGAGCCTGATGTCTCCCCCATACAAGTGCAAGGACCCAAGTCCATGCTGGTCATGGCGGCGCTATTTGGCGATTGGATCAACGAACTGCGTTACTTTTGGCTAAAAGAAATCGATCTGCGGGGCATGCCGCTGGTCGTATCCCGCACTGGATGGAGCGGCGAACTGGGCTACGAGATTTACCTGCGTGATGGCCGATATGGCGATCTTCTTTGGGAGGCGGTGATGGAAGCCGGCAAACCTTATAACATCGGTCTCGGCGCGCCCTCACAGATTCGCCGAATGGAGGCGGGGTTGCTTTCCTATGGGTCTGATATGACCACCAATGAAAATCCTTTCGAGATTGGCTTCGAGAAATATGTGGATCTTGAACAGGAAGTCGATTTTATTGGTAAAGAGGCGCTGCGAAGGATTAAGGCCGAAGGTATAAAGCGGCGGCTGGTGGGACTGGAGATCGACGGTCCGCCGCTAAAGGAAAGTAATGAACACCCCTGGACCGTGTTCCATGACGAGCGCCCCACCGGCAAACTATCATCGTGTGTTTACTCTCCCCGTTTGGATAAGAATATCAGCATCGCGATCGTCGCCTCGAAAAACAGCCATGAAGGTATAGGCCTAGAAGTAGAGACAACCGAAGGAAAGAGGCGAGCTACAGTTGTGTCCTTCCCTTTCTATGACCCAGAGAAGAATATCCCCGTCTCCTAGGTTTCAGTATCGCGGCCGTCGAACCCAGGGGTTGGGCGAGGGTTCTATTTGACCTAAACTGATACTAGGCAGTAACTTCAACTGCAAACGCGATGTTATGAGTTCCCCGCCAACCAGTATTTTTCAACGCACCTTGGTAAACCTGAAGAGTGCCTGGCGCGCTATCAGTCAGTCGGCCCGGGCTGGTGAAACGCCGTTTCTACAACCGGATCTGCCTGACGATGATGCTGACATCTTGCGCACACAGATGCGTGAGTGCTTGCTGGCGAAGGGTGGCGAAGTATCTGCGCGTGCACGGGCAGCCGCCTTAGGGCAATCTTATCTCGGTCTCAATGAGCATGGGCGTAAGCGCTTCTTGCAAATCCTGGCTCAAGATTTTGCCGTAGATGGCCAAGCCCTTTATCAGGTTACACGCGATATTCATGAAATCGACAACTCGGAACGTGCGTTCGCGGCACACGCACGTCTTCGCCATGTACTGACTCCACCGAGTCGTAAATTGCTGACGCAATTCAACTCACTGCCGGCCGGAGTAAAGTTTCTGGTAGATATGCGGGCCGATCTCATGCGCTATAGCGATGGTGACTTGTGGCTACAAAATTTGGATGACGACCTTAAGGACTTGCTTGCCTCGTGGTTTGATATCGGATTTTTGGATCTCAAGCGCATTACCTGGGATGCACCCGCTGCACTTCTGGAAAAGCTGATTGCCCATGAAGCGGTGCACGAAATCAAGTCTTGGGATGATCTAAAAAATCGACTCGGACCCAACCGTCATTGTTACGCGTTCTTCCACCCGCGAATGCCCGATGAACCGCTTATTTTTGTGCAGGTGGCGTTGGTTTCGGGAATGTCGAACAGCATTCAGACACTCCTGGATGAAGCGCGGCCGCCGCGTGATCCGCTTACCTCAAATACCGCCATATTCTATTCGATCTCAAACACGCAAACCGGCTTACAGGGCGTGAATTTCGGAGACTTTCTTATCAAACGGGTTGTCAATCGATTGGCTCAGGAGTTAGTCAATATCAAGACATTCGCGACGTTGTCACCCATCCCCGGCCTTCGACATTACCTCGAAGTACAACTGAAGCAGAAAGACGATCAATTATTGACCTCGTCTGAACGCGATGCCCTACAACCATTACTACCCGTTACCGACAGTGGCCATCCCATTTATGATCTGCTCGCTACCCCCACCTGGTATCAGGACCGGCGTGTGGCGCAAGCACTTAAAGGACCACTTATGCGTCTTTGCGCACATTATCTCGTGCACGAAAAAACGGGAGGTCATGCACGAGACCGAGTCGCACACTTTCACCTCAGTAACGGCGCGCGTATCGAGAGAATCAACTGGCTCGCCGATATTTCCCCCAAGGGCATCCATGAATCCAGTGGACTCATGGTCAACTATCGTTACAAAGAAAAAGATATCGAAGCGAACCATGAAAGTTACCGCGCAAGCGGGGAAGCCAGCATTTCTGCGCCGGTACGCAAGCTGCTGCAACCCACAAGTTAAAGGTACTTTGCCCTTGGTGCTGGGAGCCGGAACACATACACTTGCCAAGCCAGTGTTCGACGTGCGCACTTAGCAACGCTTTACAGAATCAAACCGCTTTATGTAGTCACACCCTTAGGGGCAAGGCATTCTGTAGACTTTGCTCCAAGGAGACCAGCCCGTAGCACCTATTTTGAAATGAAGACAGCGACGCTCGTATCAGAATCCGGTCGAGATGCCGGGGTAACCGGAATCTTGTATGGCGTCACTGCCTTTGGCATCTGGGGATTGGTACCCATTTACTATAAGGCGTTGGGCCACGTGTCATCATTGGAAATCGTGGCGCACCGGGTGGTATGGGCGATGGTGGCATTATTCATCCTAGTCCTGGTCAAGCGCCAAGGCCGCCTGATTTTCGCTGAACTACGAGATTTGCGTAGTCTTGGTTTTTATCTGATCACTACTCTACTTGTCGGCAGTAACTGGTTGATCTTCATCTGGGCGATACACAATGATCGATTACTTGAGTCTAGTCTCGGTTACTACATAAACCCGTTAGTCAGTGTAGTACTGGGCGTCTTGTTCTTGCGCGAGCGCCTAAGCGGTCGACAGATACTGGCCGTGGCGTTAGCGGTTGTTGGCGTACTTAATCTGATTCTTAGGTTTGGCAGTTTTCCATGGATCGCTCTGACCCTTGCACTGACTTTCGGCTTCTATGGACTATTGCGAAAGCGCGCGGGCGGTGACGCAATTCGCGGGCTAAGCATAGAAACCTTGTTGGCAACGCCGGTGGCGCTGTTCTTTCTTGGCGCGCTTGCCCTACACGGCGGGGGGGCCTTTGGCCGCATCAACTTAACCACCGACGTGCTCTTGGTGTTTGCCGGTACTGTCACGGCCATACCGTTAGTCTGTTTTCTGCAGGCGGCACGGCGCGTACGCTTATCCACGGTTGGGCTCATGCAGTATCTGGCTCCAACCTTGAATTTTCTGCTGGCAGTACTGGTGTACGGTGAACCGTTTACCACTGCGCACTTGATCACGTTCACATGTATTTGGGTAGCGCTAGCTATCTATAGCTTTGACGCGTTCTCCCGAAACGCTCAAACAATCGATGCCCGAGAGTGAGGAGTAAGTATCGTGAAGATACTCGTCGTGGGCGGCAGAATAGTTGGGCTTTCGACTGCCTGGGCCCTTGTCCGTCTCGGCCACACCCCGGTGGTATACGACCAAGGTGCAGTCCCTAATCCAATGGCGGCGTCCTACGACCAACACCGAATCATTCGATTGGCCTACGGTGAGCGAGACGGTTACTGTCGAATGGTAAAGCCGGCTTTCCAGGCCTGGCGGAGGATTTCGACCGTCATGAGGTTATTGAAGGTCGAGTATGCTACTACGGATGGAGCATGGATGAACGATTCGTCGTTAAGACAAGCCCATGCGCGGTTGCGATCACGGGTGGTTCTGGCCACATGTTCAAGTTCGGCGCATTGTTGGGCATGGAGTTAGCGCGACTTGTTACCGGCGAGCGAGATCAAGCAGATTTCACCCGCTGGATACGGGGCGAGACTCTTTAAACCGGCCTGCTTACCGGAAGCTTGCCGACCTTTTCAGCGGCATCGGTCTGGCGTGGGCGCAGATGCGCATGCCAGCGCTTCTCCCACAGTTTAAAACCCCACACGATCAGGAACGTGACGCAGAGGTAGAAGAAGCCCGCCGTGATAAAAGACTCAAACGGTACGAAATAGCGCGAGTTGACGATCTTTGCTGCCCCAAACAGATCAACGATGGTAATAATACCCGCCAACGCACTGCCGTGCAGCATGAAGATCACCTCATTACCATAAGATGGCAGCGCCCGGCGAAATGCACCCGGTAGAATGACACGGCGGTAAATGGTCGCCTTAGACATGCCGCAAGCTCGAGCTGCCTCGATCTCGCCATAAAATGTTTGCTCGATTGCACCACGAAGAATCTCTGCCGTGTAAGCCGCTGTGTTCAAGGAAAAGGCTAGTAGCGCACACCAGTAGGCCTCTTTGAAGACCACCCAGAGAAAACTTTCTCGCAACGCTTCGAATTGACCCGCACCGTGATAAATCATGAACATCTGCACTAGCAGCGGCGTGCCGCGAAAGAAGTAAATGAAGGCCCACGGCAAAAAGGAGATCAATACGTTCTTGGATATGCGCAACAATGCCATGGGTATGGCCAGTACCATACCGCATGCTAATGCCAGCACCACGAGCTGAATCGTGACCCACAATCCGTTTAGGTAGAGCGGAAGGTTATCGACGATAACGCTGACGTCCATGACTAAGCCTTCCGCACCCCAACGCTATAACGTCGATCGAGCCGCTGCAGACCTACATCGGATACTGCAGTGATAACAAGAAACAGCAGCGCCACCAGGAAATAGAAAGTAAAGGGTTGACGTGTGGCGCCGCCGGCCTGACCGGCGTTGTAAACCATGTCTTGCAGTCCGATGACGGATACAAGCGCAGTGGTCTTAACGAGTACCAACCAGTTGTTGCCGAAGCTTGGCAGCGCGTGGCGGACCATTTGCGGCAATGTGATGCGAAAAAATACCTGCCTGCCGGTCATGCCGTAGGCATAACCGGCTTCTACTTCACCCCGCGGTACCGCTAGAATGCCGCCACGGAAACTCTCGGTCATATACGCGCCGAAGATAAATCCGATGGTGGCTGTGCCTGCAAAAAATGGGCTGATATCGATGTAACCCCAGCCCAATCTATCGCCAATATTGTTGATAAGAATCTGACCGCCGAAAAAGATGACAGTCATTAACACTAAATCGGGTATGCCGCGAATGATTGTCGTATAGGTACCGGCAATGGTCTGTGCGATACGTGACTTGGAAAGCTTGGCTACCGCACCGATCATACCTAGCACGGTGGCGATGGCCAGCGACAATAACGCCACCTCCACCGTGACTATCATGCCCTTAAAGATAAACGGGAAAAATCCCTGTAGGTCGAGCATAACAGGCTCGTCTAGTGATTACCGTCATGCGGCGCCACCACCCGAACAAATCGGATGGTGGCACCTAGGCGTTTATATTCCGTTCGCCTTAGTCGCCGTAGACGTCGAAGGCAAAGTACTTGGAATTGATTTTCGCGTAAGTACCATCGGCACGGATGCCGGCGATGGCTTTGTTAAACA
Organism: Acidiferrobacterales bacterium; assembly: GCA_964194625.1. Lineage (GTDB taxonomy): Bacteria > Pseudomonadota > Gammaproteobacteria > Acidiferrobacterales > SPGG2 > SPGG2. Next base: position 610 of record CAXMNC010000125.1, on the reverse strand, counting down.
TCTTGACCAGATCTGAATCTTGCTTGCGGATAGCGATGCCGACGCCCACGCCGAAGTACTTCGGATCGGTGTAACCAGGGCCTGTCAGCTCCCACTCCATGCCCTTGTCCGTCCCGATAAAGCCGTCCGCCATAGCCACCGAATCCGCCAACAACAGGTCAAGGCGGCCAGCAACCGCATCCAGGTACGCTTCGTCCTGCGTGGCATAACGCTTGATGGTCACAGAATCGCCAAACTCCCCCGAGATAAAGTTGTCGTGTGTAGTCGCACGCTGCACGCCGACGGTTTTGCCCATAAGGCCTTCTTTGGAGATTTCGATACCGGAGCCCTTCTTACGCGCAAACATGGCTGCCGTATTGTAGTACTTATCGCTAAAGGCGACCTTCTTCTTGCGCTCTTCGGTGATCGACATCGACGCAACAATCGCATCATATTTGCGCGCCAGCAGCGCGGGAATAATACCATCCCAGTCCTGCTGGACCATCGAGCACTTGACCTGCATTTCCTTGCACAGCGCCTTGGTAATGTCGATGTCAAAACCAACCAGCTGGCCGGAAGTGGTGACCGAGCTAAAAGGTGGGTACGCGCCTTCGACGCCGATTCGAACGAT
>CAXMNC010000124.1:0-2866 GCA_964194625.1 Acidiferrobacterales bacterium | reverse complement strand
GGCGACCAGTTGGCCGCACGCGTTCGTGACTTGTCGATCAAAATATATGAACGGGCTGCAAGTTATGCGCTCGAGCGCGGCATAATCATTGCGGATACCAAGTTCGAATTTGGGCTCGACCACGAAGGTCGTCTGTACTTGATCGACGAAGTACTCACGCCGGACTCATCGAGATTCTGGCCGGTCGAGGATTACAAAGTCGGCATCAGTCCGCCAAGTTTTGATAAACAGTTCGTGCGCGACTATCTCGACACACTGGACTGGGACAAGACAGCTCCTGGCCCCGCGTTGCCGGCCGATATCCTGAGCCAGACCAGCGAGAAGTACCAGGAAGCCCTGACGCGGCTTTTTGACTAGCTGCCGTCGCGCGCCAAGGCCCCGTCGAGCGGGAAAATAAGCGCTCCAACAATGGTATAACATCCAGCAATGATCGCCGTACTACGTGAACGTTTTGAGCAGCTCGTCTGGAGTGACATGCTCTATGCGTACGGCATACCCGGCCGTGTTCTCGTCAACGTGCTGCGTTACGCCGTCGCGTTGACACGGGATATGTTCGCGGGCGGACTGATGATGCGCTCGATGAGCCTCGTCTACACAACTCTGCTGTCAGTCGTGCCGCTACTTGCTTTCAGTTTTTCGGTCCTGAAGGGCTTCGGCGTACACAATCAGCTCGAGCCAGTACTGTATACGATGCTCGAACCGCTCGGTGCTCAGGGTGCGGAAATCACAAGACAGATAATCGACTTGGTCGACAACGTCGAGGGTGGTGTGCTCGGTGGCATCAGCTTTGCGTTCTTTATATATACCGCGATTTCGATGGTACAGAAGATCGAGGAGAGTTTTAATTACGTCTGGCACGTGGCGAAACGACAGAATTTTGCACGCCGCATGGTCGAATACTTCGTCGTGTTGCTGATCGGTCCTGTGGTAATTTTTGTTGCGCTTGGCATGATTGCGTCGTTGCGCAGCAATGCGCTTGTCCAGTTTTTCCTGAGTGTCGACGTTCTTGGCCCGATATTCGTGGCAACTAGCAAGCTAACGCCGTACTTGCTCGTGACCGGTGTGTTCACATTTCTGTACATGTACATGCCCAATACGCGGGTCCGCTTTCGCTCGGCGCTTATCGGCGGACTCGCTGCGGGATTCGCCTGGGCAAGCATCAGCGTGATATTCGCAACCGTTGTCGTGTTTTCCACGCGAACACAATTGATCTATTCGGGTTTTGCCGTCGCGATCACGACATTGATCTGGCTGTACATGAACTGGCTGATTCTGCTGATCGGCGCGCAACTCGCGTTTTACCACCAGAATGTGGCGTATTTGCGCATCGGGCGGCGCGAACCGAGGCTGTCTAATTCGATGCGCGAACGCCTTGCACTCAACATCATGTTCCTTGTCGGTCGTGCTTTTCGCGATGGCAAGTCCAGTGAAACAATTCCTTCGCTCGCGAAACATATGAGTATTCCGTCAGTAACGCTGACTCCGATCATCGCAGGCCTCGAAATGGAAAGACTTCTGACATTGACCGAAATGGAGAATCTGGTGCCTGCACGGGAGATGTCGCGCATCAAACTGACCGATATTCTCGCCGTGGTACGTGTCCATGGCGAAACAGGCTCGTATCGTGACCCCAAATGGGAAAACGCAATTCACGGACTCGGTGACGAACTCGACACGGCAATTGCCAGCACGGTTGGTGACCAAAGCCTGGCGCAATTGCTGGATAGAGCCGAGTCCTGACGCGGCATGGCTGGAGTCGAAGGGCGTGTAGCTCTGGTCACAGGCGGGGGCCGCGGAATAGGGCGTGCTACTGCAGAGCTTTTGGCGTCACGCGGCGCACTAGTAATGTGCGTCGCGCGAAGCAAGCACGAACTGGAAGAAACAGGTCTCGAATATTCGGTGGCAGACCTAGGAACTTCAGAGGGCTGCGCGCATGCAATTGCAGACGCCGAGAAACGCCTGGGTCCGGTTGAGATTCTCGTATGCAACCACGGCATCGGCTCAGCTCACGAGCGGGTCGTCTGGGAACAGGAACCGGACGTTTGGAGTGAGACGATGCGGGTCAACCTTGATGGGCCATTCCATCTCGCCAGGCTTGTATTAAAGGGAATGGCCAAACGCCGATACGGGCGTATTGTATTTACGAGTTCTACCGCTGGCTTGGTTGCCGAACACGCTGGGAGTGCATATAACAGCTCCAAACACGGACTGCTGGGGTTAATGCGTTCGGTTGCACTGGACGGAGGCTCTCACGGCATTACATCAAACGCTGTTTTACCCGGCTGGGTTCGGACCGAGATGGCCGAACGTTCGGCCCGCCAAGAGGCACAGGATCGGGATATCTCCACCGACCAGGTGTGGCGGGAACGGGCGGCACTGTATCCGCCGGGTCGCGTTGCCACGCCCCTGGAAGTTGCCGAGATGATCGCGTTTCTCGCATCCGAGGAAGCTAGCGGCGTCAGTGGAGAGGCGATCAGGGTTGCTCTAGCTTGCCAAATATAATTTTTAGGCGTCCCTTACCGAGTTCTTGCTCGTTCTGCCCACGAAGCGTGTAGTGAATCGCTATTTTTTTGCCCTGCATTCCGGGGCCCACCGCCATACGCAGCGCGCATCGAAACGCCGGCTCCGGGCTGCCCGGGGCTAAAACACCGATCGAGCTAAGCACCATTATGGCGGCTTTTTCGTGCTGTACCTTCGGGTAACCAAGATTTTTGAGCTCATGCTGTGAGCGTTTGTCAAACGGACTGATGTAAAGGTGGTCGGCCACATCGAAGTCCGGGAGTCGCGGGAAGCCGAGTTCTATATCCACATCCCTGACGATCTCTTCGCCATCGTTGCTGACAATTAGATTCAGCTGCAGTGCTTT
>CAXMNC010000123.1:0-2392 GCA_964194625.1 Acidiferrobacterales bacterium | reverse complement strand
TCGGCTATTCGGGCCCCTTTCGCCTGGGCGCTGGTTGCCAGGGTATGACTACCCGGCATTTCTGGCAAGGAAGTCAGAGGCAGGGGCGACTCGAAGGGATCCCGGCGCCCCTCGTCGCTCCTGGAACACTTCCGTTCCTCGTGGGGCCGTTGACCCCCTATAGTCGCTCGAGCTACTGCCGATATTGACTTAGATACACGACTCCAAAGGCGAGTTTAATCGATGAAGTCAATGGGCGCCGTGCTGGCCACTGCCTTGTTACTGGGCGCATGTTCCTACGGTGGCATGTATGGTTTTGAGCTCGAGCTAAGGTCTGACGCGGTGAAGTTCAAGCCTGTGACTGAAGAACCAGGCGGACGTCGTTCTCACTGCTCGACAGCGGACTCAAAGAAAAATTGGTGCTAGAGATTTAAATACCCAGGAATTCGCTCACCAGCCTCATTCCTACAATCGTAGAGGCCATGGCCTTACAGTCGACCTTGTGAGCCATTGCCGGGCTGGCGTCGTCAACGCGAAGCTGGCACTCCCCCTGTAGCCTCCGCCTGGTGTAGTGCCGGGCAGGTGCTTTTCGTTATTAATGCCTTATGTAGGCTAGTTGTAAGTCAAATCTCAATTCGTCTGAATTAGAATGGTAATACCGGACTACAGCTGAACGGACGTTGGCAGGAGGTAAAGTTCTACCAGGCCCGGGGTCGGAATAGAGACACAGAGCGATTGTTACCTGAGCACGGGCAGTGATGAGCGAAATTTCATTATTGGGATAGATCAATGAAAAACATTTTGAATCTTTTTTGTGATTCTCGTTCTTCCCATGGCCGCGGGGTGTGCGTTTACTCCGCAGGCGATTGAACTGCAGCCTGACGTTAACGTGGTGGAAAGCGCGATTGGTCAGGGTCGCGTAATTTACGTCAACGTCGTGGATGAACGCGCGAGAACTACCTTGGGGGTCCGCGGCGCCGGGCTTGGTGCAGACCTTACCCTCAAAGGAGATCTGCGGACGACCATTCGTTTATCAACAATTGGTGGACTGACTCGTCAAGGGTTTTCGCCGACGATGGAGACGGTTCCTGGTGCACGCGAACTACGTGTCGAGGTCCGGAGCCTGGACTATCAGGTAATACGTGGATTTTGGCAGGGGACGCTTCGAACAACGTGCAGTCTCAAGGCGATTTGCAAACAGGGCACTGCTCGTGAGTATGAAAAAGTCCACAACGGACGATATCAGGTAGGTGTTCAGGTGGTACAGAGCGACGACCGGAATACGCGCTTCGTCAACATCGCCGTATCGAATGCACTTAACGCAATGCTTGGGGATACGTCGCTGATGGAATGTCTCGCTGCACCAGCGCTTACGACATCGGCAGCAGCGGGCGTGGCGAGTGCGCCGTCAGTTGCGGTTGGCAAGCCGAAGCAGAAGTCGAAGCGGAAGTCGAAGCGCTACGCCACTGCCGACGGCAAGGCGGTGGCCGAGACGCTCGCGGCATTGAAAGCTCTGCACGGACAAGGCGTGCTCAGTGACGAAGAGTACATGCGGAAACAACGGGAGGTCATTAACGAGCACACCAGGAAGACCCAGGAGAGTCTCGCTGGCTATGTGTCGCCGGACTCTGGGGCGGCGGCGAGCCTATCCGGCGTGAGCTCCTCCACTACGGTAGCACCGACCTCAGAGAAACGTTTTCGTGTGGCTCTGTTCCCCATCGTAAGCAACTCCGGATCGGCGTTTGATGGCAATGACGTTGTATTATACGACTACGCGCACGAGTACATCAGAAAGCATCGGGACATGGCCTTGGTGTTTTCGGCGTATGATTCGAGGGCCGACTGGGACGCCGCGGGCACCGCGGCCGACGTCTGGACGGGCGGTTTCACGAGGAAGATACCGCATGAATCCTCTGTCGTGAGCGGCACGAAGCGCGTCGGTGCAAACGTAGCGCTGCTGTTCGCCCACAAGAAGCGCACGGCCGGCTGGTACGGCAACAACTTTGTGGTCGAGGTGTACGTCATGGATATCGAGAAGAGAAAAACCTACAAGATGCAGGGCGACGAACTGAGCTACGAGAAGACCATCGAAGCGGCCTTGAATCGCCTGCTTTCAGAGTAGCATTGCCGAGCCCGCCCTCGCGACCGAGTTCCTGCCGCTGAAACTCGCAACCCCCTGATATTTCGGACGATCCGCTATGGCAAGTAACAAGTCGGGAGGTCCCCAGTACGTCTACACCATGAATCGCGTCGGCAAGGTCGTGCCGCCCAAGCGCGAGATTTTGAAGGACATTTCCCTGTCCTTTTACCCTGGTGCCAAGATCGGCGTGCTCGGATTGAATGGCGCTGGCAAGTCGACGCTGCTGCGGATCATGGCGGGCCTGGACACCGAGATTCACGGTGAGGCGCGGCC
>CAXMNC010000122.1:0-6076 GCA_964194625.1 Acidiferrobacterales bacterium | reverse complement strand
CACGACTCAACACTTGATGCGTAGCATCTTTGGATCGTACAGTGGACCGAGGTGGAGTTGGGCCGGCACCCGTTCGGTGGCGATCTCGAGCTCATAACGCCCCGATCGCAAAAACTCGTTATCAACCCCATCAGCGTGGCGCACATACCCATAACCGATGTCCTTGCCCACGGTGTCACCCCAACCTGCGCTGGTGAGCCAGCCAACGCGCTGATTGTCGCGATAGATGGTTTCCCGTCCAAGCAATACGGCGTCGCGATCCTCAATCGTGAAACAGGCAAGCCGTTTCGTGATTCCTTGGTGCCGTTGTGTGGTAAGCGCCTCGCGGCCTTGAAAAGGGATATCGCTCCTCAGCTTGACCGCCCACGATAGTCCTGCCTCGATGGGCGTATAGTCTGGACCGATGTCGGCGCCCCACGCTCGATAACCCTTCTCTAGGCGTAACGACTCGATGGCCCGATAACCAGCGTTGGCAATACCGTATGCTTTGCCGGTCTGCATAATCTGGTCATAGACACGTTCAGCATGTTTGACAGGTACGTGTAACTCCCAACCAAGTTCGCCGACATAGGTGATGCGCAAAGCACGCACCGGTGCTCTAGCAATGTCGATCTCCTGCATGGTGCCAAACGGGAACGCACCATTGGAAACGTTAGCCTGGGTGACACGCTGAAGTACCTCACGGGCATGTGGCCCCATCAGCGAGAGCGTGGCGTAATTAGCCGTTACGTCCGAGACTTGCACATCCATCCCGTTCGGGATGTTGCGGCTTATCCAGGAGAAATCGTGGGTCACGAAAGCGGTCCCGGTTACTATGTAATAGCGATCCGTCGCCAGGCGCGTGGCCGTGAGATCGCATTCTATGCCGCCAGCGGTATTAAGCATTTGTGTATAGATAACCTTGGCAGGTGGTTTGGATACGTCATTGGCGCATATCCATGACAATGCCGCTTCGGCGTCAGGGCCGGTGACCATAAATTTTGCAAACGAACTGGCATCGAATAATGCAACTTGCTCGCGGCAGGTCTGGTGTTCTTGGCCTACCGCCTGAAACCAGTTCTGTCTATCGAAGCTATAAACGTCTTCGGCGTTTGTGCCTTCGGGGGCGAACCAGTTTGGCCGCTCCCAACCCATCTTCGAACCGAAACAAGCACCCCGTTCCTTGAGTCTTGGATACAATGGCGACACGTGTAATGGTCGGCCGCTGTCATGTTCTTCATGCGGCCAGGCAACTGTATAGTGTTTGCCGTAGAGCTCTAGTGTACGCGTCTTCACCCAGTCGTCGTCGGCGTGATGACGTCCGAAACGACGAATGTCTACTGGCCACAAATCGACTGGTGGCCCACCCGCCACAATCCACTCGGCCAGCGCCCGACCCGCACCACCGCCACTTGCGATACCAAAGGCATTGAATCCACAACCGACAAAGAAACCTCGTACCTCGGGGGCTTCTCCAAGAATAAAATTGCCGTCGGGTGTAAACGCCTCGGCACCATTTATCATTTGTTTGATGCCGGCCGTTTCCAGCGCCGGTACGCGTACTAGCGCTTGCTCCATGAGCTGCTCGAAATGATCCCAATTGGAATCAAGCAGCTCAAAGTAAGCATCTTTCGACATGTCTTCGAATGCGAACGAGATAGGATTCGGTTCATAGCCACCCATTACGAGTCCGCCGACTTCTTCCTTAAAATAAATCAGTCGATCTGGGTCCCTAAGCGTTGGCAAGTCGCGCGGCACGCCAGTGATAGGTTCTGTTATCAGATATTGATGTTGTATCGACTGCATGGGCACGGTGACACCGGCCAGACGGCCAACTGCCTTGGCCCATTGCCCGGCGCAATTGACTACGATGTCGGATTGAACGTCGCCTTGCTCGGTGTTAACGGCGTGGACTCGTCCGTCTTTTATGTGCACGCCGGTAACGGCACAGTCTTCGATGATCTGCACACCATGTTGGCGCGCACCCTTCGCTAACGCCTGGGTGATGTCGGAGGGGTTGGCTTGGCCGTCGGTAGGCAGGTAGGCAGCGCCAACCACATCGGAAATGTCCATGGGTGGCCACAGCTCCTGCGCCTCCTTAGGTGTTAAAAGATGCATCTCAAGTCCGAAGCTGTGGGCGGTGGTGGCCTGTCGCTTGATTTCGATCATGCGTGCTTCGTTACAGGCAATGCGTAGGCCGCCGACCATTTTCCAGCCACTGGCTTGACCAGTCTCGGCCTCTAGTTGATCGTAGAGTTCGACACTGTTCTTGAGCAGCTGGGTTACATTGGCATTGGTGCGTAGTTGGCCGACTAGGCCGGCAGCGTGAAAAGTCGTTCCGCTCGTAAGCTTTTTACGCTCTAGCAGTACGACATCCTTCCAGCCAAGTTTTGCCAGGTGGTAGGCGGTGCTACAACCCATAATGCCACCGCCAATGATGACAGCGCGAGCGTGTTTCGGAAAAGTCGGCATAGTAGACGGGGGTTAGCTGGTCTGAAAATCAGTCCACGCCTTCTCAAAGCGATCGAGATTCTCAGTGGTGTAACCGACGTAATCGAAGTCGATGTTTGAGTAGACTTCAGAAACCATACTCCACATGCTTTCTCGTAACAGCGAGGCACATTTCATAGCTGCGTAGCGGCGCCTGAGCTCATCGTCGATGGCGGCGTCGAAATAGGTTTCTAGTAACCACTGCTCCTGCGTCGACGAAAACTCATTGTTTGATGCTAGACCACCTAGGTCGAATAGCGGGCTGTTAAAGCCAGCGTAGTCCCAGTCGATTAGCCACAAGCGCTTGCCATCGTCGATGAAATTGGCGGCCAGCAAGTCGTTATGACCGAACGTGAGCCTAACCGGGCCGACGCTTTCTTCCAGCAGTTCGGCCACCTTCATGAGACGTGGCAATTCCGGCACCATGCGGCTGGCAGCGTCGCGTAGTGTATTGGCATAGTCCCGCAGAACTTGGAATACCCAAAAAACCAGCGCTGGACCGCGGAAATGTTTGGGAATTTCATGGTGACAACGTTTAACAAGCGGCACGATTCGATCAAGATTAGCTGCTTGGCGAATGTCCTCCGGTTGCAGTGTGGTGCCCTCGATAAATCGCATCACGATTGCACCGGACTCGTGGTGAATAACCTCAGGCGATATGCCGGCCTCATAGGCGGCGCGGCTGGCTGCCAGCTCGTTAAAACGCATAATCCCATGTAGCGGGATATCATCGCCGATGCGCACGAAATATCGCTTGCCAGCATCATCGACAATAAAATTAGCGTTGGTAATGCCGCCAGTCAATGGCTGAGGGTCCACCGAATTCTTCCAACAGCTAAGTTTGGCGGCTCTCTCCCTCGCGTCTGTCATGTGGCCAGCCCCAATTCCTTTTTCTTGCGGTTTGCCCAAGCACTAATTAGGCGGTCCGCAATGATAGCGATAAACGCCACGCACACGCCGGCGACGACACCGCGGCCGGTGTCCGCCTTGGTAAGCGCGATATAGACCTCTTGTCCGAGATCGCGTGTTCCCACCAGCGCAGTAATAACCAGCATCGCCAGCGCCATCATTATCGTTTGATTAATCCCGAGCATGATTTCGGGTAGCGCAATAGGGAGTTGTACCCGCCATAGAATTTGTCTGCGGGTACAACCAAATGCCCGTGCGGCCTCGATAAGCGGTGCCGGTACCTGGCGAATGCCATGGTCCGTATAGCGAATAGTGGGCACCAGGGCATAGGCGACAATGGCGATCATGGCTGAGAAATCGCCGACGCGAAATAACATAACCACGGGTATCAAATAGACAAACGAAGGCAATGTCTGCAAAGTATCGATGACAACCTGCACGATTTCATGCACGCGTGCTCGGCGTGCCGCCCAAATGCCAATCGGCAAACCGATCGCTGATGCGATGACGACTGAAATACCACAGAGGTAAACCGAGATCATAGACTTCTCCCAGTTTCCAGTAACCGCCATAAACAGTGCCAAGCTGCCGACGATACATGCCAGCCGTAGCCCGCCAAGTTGATAGCCGGCCAACGCGACCAGACCCACAACTGCGCTCCACGGGAGCGCCAACAGAAAACGCTTAAGCGGGATAAGGAGATTGAGAAGCAACCACGATTTGACGGCGTCGAGTTGGTCGAAGAAGTTAATATTGATCCAGGAAACAAGATCTGTCCAAAATGGCCCGGTTGTGACCATCAGGCTTTCGGGGTAGGCCTGGAACGGTTGCGCCAAAAGCCCAAGCAGTGTCGTACCCACGATCAGAATCATCGCTACCGTGAGGTGTGGGTGTTGACGCACGAAGTTGCGTGGTACTTCTTGGTGCTTCGGTGGCGGACGGCTGACAAAGGCCTGGCTCAGCCGATCGAGTGCAATTGCCAGCAAGGTAATCGCCAGTCCGGCCTCAACGCCGGCGCCGATGTTCAGGCGCTTGAGCGATGACAAGACGTCAAAACCCAAACCGCCAGCACCTATCATGGAGGCAATGATGACCATGTTTAGGGAAAGCATGATCACTTGATTGGCGCCGACCATGAGCGTTGGGCGTGCCGAAGGTATTTGCACTCGCCACAAAAGCTGTCTACGTGTACAACCAGCCATGCGACCGAAATCGACCAGCTCGGCCGGTACCAGTCCCAAAGACAACATGGTGCAGCGGGCCATGGGCGGCGTGGCGTAAATAATGGTAGCGATCATCGCTGCCACTGGTCCGAAGCCGAACAAGAACAAGACCGGCACCAGATAGGCGAATACCGGGACTGTCTGCATCAAATCGAGAATCGGCATGATAATGGCTGCGGCCCGGCGGCTTCGGAAGCCTATGATGCCGACAAATAGTCCGAGCGCCACACCGATTGGTACAACGATGATTATGGACGATAGGGTAACCATCGCACTGTCCCACTGACCGAACACCGCGAGGTACAAGAAACACGCGCCGACCAATAGGGCCAGGCCCCAACTTCTTGCGTAGTGACCAAGGATTGCTACCAACGCCACAACTGCTATCCACGACAAGCGCGGAATCTCGACGGTTGCCTGTTCACCAAAGACGAGCTTAAAGCCGGAAGATAAAAGTCCTTGCGCAGTTGCTAACGGCCAATTTAAGAGCCAGGAGATAGATCGGGTGAACTCCTTGAACGTGAACAGTCCCAGATCAAAGTCGTTGATCAACCATTTCATGAAATCGCTGATTAAAAAACGCAATGGTATGTACCATTCGCGCGGATATTGCCACGCGGTTGGCCAGATATCCTTGAGCAGGTAAAGAACGAGGGTAAGGGCTAACGCTGCGCTCCAAATGAGGAGCCAAGGGCTGTGCCGTAGGCTGACACGAAACCCTCGAATCGCGATTGCGGTGCTCACGAGTCGTTATTCTTACCGACAAGCACATCGATTACCGACTGTCGGCTTAGGTGTCCAATGGTGCTGCCGTCTTCGTCGGTCACCGCCACACCCGTTTGGCTATCAACCAATCGCGCTGCTAGATCCTCTACCTTGGTGTCGGCCGGGACACTGTTAGTAAGTGTGTCACCATCCTTGGGTGGTGTCATGATTGCGCGGGCAGAAAGTACTTTGGCGCGCGGGATGTCTTTGGTGAACTCAGCCACATATTCGGTGGCAGGTTGAATCACCAAGTCCTCGGGCGAGCCGATTTGAATGATGTCGCCATCTTTCATAATGGCGATACGATCGGCGAGGCGTATGGCCTCATCAAAGTCGTGCGTAATAAACACAATCGTCTTTTGCAACATGTTCTGTAGACGCAGAAACTCGTCTTGCATTTCGCGACGAATGAGCGGATCGAGAGCAGAGAACGGTTCATCTAAGAACCAGATTTCCGGTTCTACCGCCAGACTACGGGCAATGCCGACACGCTGTTGCTGACCACCAGAAAGTTCGCGAGGATAGTAATTCTCGCGTCCTTTGAGGCCAACGATCTCGATGATTTCTTGGGCACGCTGTTCACATGTGCCGCGATCGACACCTTGGATCTCGAGGGGAAAGGCGACATTGCGGAGCACCGTCAGATGCGGCAACAACGCAAAGTGCTGAAATACCATGCCCATCTTGTGTCGCCGGATTTCGATAAGCTC
>CAXMNC010000121.1:0-7165 GCA_964194625.1 Acidiferrobacterales bacterium | reverse complement strand
TACACACAGAAGCTTGCCTCAGCGATGGGTTGACCAGCTCCCACTGATTGGTCCAGTTTGAATGTTAGTCCATGAGTAGTCTCCGGTCCAATGGGACGATGGCTTCTGGTGCTGGTGGTCGGTATCCAAGGGCGCTGTGGGGCCTGATTGTGTTGTAGTGCTTGCGCCAGTCCTCGATGATGATCTGGGCCTCTTTGAGGGAATGGGGTAACAGGGACGATTCTACGATCGTCATTCCTGACGACGACTGAACGCAGAGATTTGATGCAGTACGAAGACCACAGGTTTTCCGTACGCCTTGCCTGATTTTTATAAACCAGCGAATGTCTGCTTTCGGGGGTAAAGCGGACATTATGAGGGTACGTGCTCAATGTCTGCTTTTGACCCATAGCGGACATTCGCCACGCCAGCCAATCGAGGCTCTCCAGTCCGTTCCGACCAATGCTTGTGGCAGCCTGCACCCACCTGAAAGGCCAACTACGTAGATAAGCGTGACCCGCGCAGTACTGACAACAAACGCCGGAAACACATGGAGCTTGACAATGACGCCCGATTAGAGAAGCGGACATCTTACGCTTCTGAAGGCGCAACGGTAGCAAGAACGAGTTGAGCGATATCAAGATGTCTGCCGCGGTGAGCTGCTAGTCACAGCGCTTTAGTGACAACGATAATCGCCAATTGGCTCAGCAAGGACGGATGATCGTGCCTCCCCCCCGCGATCGCCAATTGACAGGTGGACTTGCCGGACGTGACCTGCACTACTTAGTGTTGTTGCTGGCGGCGTTGGCCATCGCAGCCATTCTGATCGGTCTGCTCAGCCGCAGCGCCGCAGGACAGGAGTTGATGCAGCCCGGCGAGGCATATGACACCCGCTTCTCCGGCGCCACCACGCAAGACGGCCCGAAGCGTTGACCTGCGTCAATGAGTTCTGGTGGCCATCGCTCATACTCTGGTGCTAACAACAGCTTGCGAATTTTATTATGGCCTTGGCTGCAAACCGGAACAAGCACAAGGCAGCCTCGCGGCGACGGACGGCTGATGATAAAACTGCTCGGCAGCTGCTCGGCGTCGTCCGTGATCTTGCTCTTGAACTCCATCCGCACCTGCGACGGACATTGAGCGTAGATCTCGACAGCGATCTTGACCGCGACGCCGGCCTTGACAGTCTTGGACGCGCCGAGCTGCTGTTGCGGGTGGACCGGACATTCAAGGTGAGGTTGCCTGAGCGGCTGATCGGGGATGCCCAAACGCCCCGCGATCTCCTCGAAGCCGTGCTCGCAGCTGTACCCGCCACCGTTTCACGATCTTCCAGGACCTCCGTTGAGCCGGTACTGCTTCCCAAAACCGCCGCCCCGACACAAGCCGCGACGCTTATCGAGATGCTTGCAACCCATGTGAAAAAACAGGGTGAGCGGCCCCACATCTGGCTATGGCGGAGCGACAAGGAGGATGCGCAGATTAAATATTCCGCACTCGATGAAGCAGCACGAGCGGTCGCGCATGGATTGCTCAATCACGGACTTGAGCGCGGGGACCGGGTTGCCATCATGCTACCGACGGAGCCGGGTTTCTTTCACGCCTTTTACGGTGTTCTTATGGCTGGTGGGATTCCGGTTCCGATCTACCCGCCGATCCGACGGGCGCAGATCGAGGACCATCTGCGCCGACAGGCCGGAATACTCAATAATGCCGGGGCCTGTTTTCTGATTACCGATGAGGAGATCCGGCAGGTAGGTATTATTCTCCACTCGCTTACGGACTCTTTGCGCAGCATCGAGACGGTTGCGAACCTTGCTGCAGGTGAACGGCTGGTGGAGCCCGTACCAGCAGATGCCGATGAGACAGCGCTCATCCAATACACCTCTGGAAGTACAGGCGATCCAAAGGGTGTCGTGCTCTCTCACGCCAATTTGCTCGCAAATATCCGCGCTATGGGTGGAGTGATGGACGCGAGTTCATCCGATATCTTCGTGAGTTGGCTACCGCTCTACCACGATATGGGGCTGAGCGGCGCCTGGCTGGGAAGCCTCTATTATGGAGCCCCCGCCATGATCATGCCGCCGCTTGCGTTTCTGGCGGATCCGGCGCGCTGGCTTTGGTCGATACACCGCTACCGCGCGACGCTCTCAGCCGCACCAAATTTCGCCTTTGAGCATTGCCTGAAGAATATTCGCGATGAGGACATTAAAGGGCTGGATCTGAGCACGCTCCGCATGGTTGTCAACGGAGCCGAGCCAGTCAGCTCAAGCACAATCGTTCGCTTTACAGAGAGATTTCAGGATTACGGATTGAAGCCCGGGGCCATGGCGCCAGTTTACGGGCTTGCGGAAAGTTCGGTCGGCCTAGCTTTCCCGCCAGTCGGTCGCAAACCCATCATCGACCGTATTGACCGCGACAAACTTTCCCGCAATGGCCTCGCGCAGTCAGCAGAACCGGACGACGCCACCGCGCTCGAATTCGTCGCTTGTGGCCAGCCCCTGCCAGGCCATGAAATCCGTATTGTCGACGATACGGGCCTTGAGGTGGCCGAGCGCCGGGAGGGACGTCTCCAGTTCAAGGGGCCGTCGGTTACCAAGGGGTATTTCCATAATCCTTCGAAAACACATGACTTGTACGACGGCGACTGGCTGGAGAGCGGCGACCGGGCCTATGTGGCCAGCGGGGATATTTTTCTCACCGGTCGGGTCAAGGACATTATCATCCGCGCCGGTCGCAATATCTATCCGCACGAGCTGGAGGAGCATATCGGTAATATCGAGGGAGTCCGCAAAGGCTGTGTAGCCGCATTTGCAAGCGGCGATCCTCGTACAGGTACAGAGCGTTTAATTGTGCTGGTGGAGACGCGTCTGGTCGACGAGGAAAAGCGGAACGACCTGCGGCGGCGGATCGCCCAGGCTTCGTCTGATTTGCTTGATTTGCTGCCCGACGAGATCGTCTTTGGGCCGCCACGCGCCGTTCCGAAGACTTCGAGTGGCAAGATCCGCCGCTCGGAGGCACGCGCACTATATGAAGGCGGCATGATCGGACGCGGGGCCCGCGCCTTGTGGTGGCAGTTTACCCGGCTCGGTCTGCTGGGTTTGTCCCACCGGTTTCACCGGGCAGCGCGTGTTGCCAATAATATCGTGTATGCCTTTTGGTGGTGGAGTGCGCTTGTGTTCGTCTCTGCACTAGCCTGGCCGCTCGTGGTTCTGCTCCCGTACCGGGATTGGCGTCACGCCGTCATTGGTTTCTTGGCACGCACTTTCTTTCGAGCCGTGGCTATTCCTGTCGAAGTGCTGGCAGAAGCTCCTATACCCGGGAGACGGGGCATCCTGGTCGCCAACCATGCCAGTTACCTTGATAGTGCAGTCATTTGTGCAACTGTTCCCGGCAAGATCTCATTTGTCGCCAAGGAAGAACTCTCAGGCCAGCTTTTAGCTGGTCTCTTCCTCAGACGGCTGGGAACGCTATTTGTGCGCCGAACGGATGTGAGTGGCGGTCTCAAGGACACTGCTCTGACCCTGAAAGCGGCAAAGGCGGGTCAGAGGATTGTGTCATTCCCCGAGGGAACGCTCACGAGAATGCCCGGACTGCTCGGTTTTCACATGGGACCGTTTCTTGTTGCCGCAAAAACGGGTGCCCCTCTGATTCCTGTCACAATTCGTGGAACGCGGTCCATATTGCGCGGAGACCAATGGTTTCCGCGACATGGTTCGATTTCGGTACATATAGGTGTGCCAATTCTGTCCGACGGCGAGGATTTCGAAGCAGCAGTCCGGCTTCGTGATGCAGCACGCAAAGTGATCCTGGAGAAGTGCCACGAACCGGATCTGGCGCACGAGCAGATTCTCTTGGCCCCTGAAGAGTAGACACAGCTCCCACCGGGTTGACACTAGTCAATCAGGGCAGCGCGGAACGCACATGGAAAGAAACAAACAGGAGTTAACAACAAAACCGGCATCACCGCGGAATTTGGGTAGAGGCCGTCTGATTGGACGCTAAACACAGAAACATGTTTATCCGATCTCAAGAAACAACTTGAGACTTTGGATATACATCTGTTGGCGGGATCGGTCACACCATACCAGTACACTGAGCACAGGGTGTTTGATGATCCACCTGGCGAAGACAAGAAGCCGAAGAAATAACTGAGAAGAAATTGCACCGCATACAGGGGTCAGCATTGCGCTGGCCTCTTTTTATGGGGCAGCCCCATACCGAGACCCTTTCGAGGCTGTGCGGGCGCGCAGGTTATAAAGGTTCTCAGGGAAATGTTTTTCGCTTCCATCGCGTCGGCGTCGGTGAGGCGCCCGAATTTTCTAAATATTGCTTCATGCTAGATTCCTCATAAAATCCTGATTCTATGGCGATAACGGCAATTGCAACAACTATCGCCGCAACCAGCAATGCAACAAGTGTTCGCGGTCCCATAACGCGCTTCCTATAGTTCGCTTTCGCCTTTTAGAAACGGATGCGCCGAGTTTATCAGACACCGGGCACTTGGGCTGAGTTTAGCATATGTGGGTGGAGTGAGGGGGAGAAGCGGCCCCGGCGAAGTAAAACAAACGGGACGATACTCCACCGGGGCCATGTGCAGTGTGCACAGGCTAAAGCCTCACACTTCCGGCTACCGAGTTATGAAGAGGCCAGCATCGCGCTGACCCCTTTACCTTAACGTACGCCTTTCCTTGTACCGGTTGTGCCTGAGGGTAGCATGGTCGGCAGATCGCCTTTTGCTCCAGAGATTTAACATCTGCATTGAGCGTCGGGATATTGTCAGCGGCTAGGTTAGCATGATTGAATTTGACGGCATTCTACACCACCTAATACGAATGGTTGATCTGGGCTTCATGGAGTTTCCCATGATCATCCTATACTCAGTTATACTCACCTTGACAGGACTCGGCTTAAGGAAATCCCTGCTTTCAACCATTGGTATTGCCGTGATTTTTTCATACTATTCTACAACCCTGTTTGCCTCCCCCTTACCGTAAACCAGCCTTTTCGTTGTTCCGGGTGGGCCTGCCACTTATATAGTCGGCATATTGCCCTGCCATCCCGCCTGCCCATGATATGGCTTTTTCAGAAGGATCAGCATTGCGCTGGCCTCTTTCTGTTATGGTGCTCACATCGATGGGTTAGGGAGGGAGAAGGTGTGAAGCGCATCCTGATGGGAATGTCGATTGCCATCACACTGCTATGGATGCTCGGTGTCGTAGTTGTGGGCGTTAAACAGTATGTGGCTCATAGGGGGCTACTTGACCAACTCTTGGAAACAGCAACCTTCGCGCTTGTGCCTGCTGCGGCTTTGTGGGGTTTTCTGTACACGGGCTTCTGGGTAACGCGGGGAAGTGCAGGACAAACAGATATCTTCGGTATTAGTGTGCTCACTGGCATTGGTGTTTTCTTTTTCGCCTTTGGCTATTCGCAGTATGCAGGTGGTTTAGACAGCCTCGAGGCGTTAGGGCTTTCACTGTCTATGGCCTTCGGGTTGGGCTGCCTTGTGGCGGCGTTTCTGTCCTACCGCCACCGCGACAAGCAATGACCCCACCACGCCTAGCCTCAACAACCGATTAGGGAGAGAAAACTGCTGGGCACTTGTTCAGACCTAACTATGAGAAGGCGAGTGCTGGCTGCGCTATGGGGCTGCACCATTTACCCGTATGGCCCAGATGACCTTGTGATTTGACGACAGTGGACCCGGATTCTGGTATAAGTATCATTACGTTATAAGCAGATATTGGGTGTTTATGAGGACACACCCTTCCAGCGGCGGTGCAATTTTAGTATGACCGCTATGGATTTGAAGAATATGTGGGAGATATCAGATCAACTCGCAGGAGGTTCAAATTGAGCAATTTGGGCACAAGCGCAAATCAAACTGAAATCCCTCTGGCGGCAAACCCAACCCTTCCCGTATGGATTTGGGGCCTCGGCACCGTCTTGCTGATAGCCCTGATTTATATCTCTTACCAGATGGTGCAGACACAGCATCGTCTGGATCTGACTAACAGTGAGCTTGCCGACATCCGCAAAGGCGTAACTGAGGCGCAGGACACACGGGCGAAATTGGTCAAAGAAGTTTCCAGCCTTAATAAAATGATGACGGCGTTCGAGACAGGTCTCAGCAGACAGAAAGGTGAACTCAAGGATGCCAACACCAAGGTGGAAGGTGAACTCAAGGATGCCAACAGCAGACTGGAGTTGGCGTTGGCAGAAAGTAAAAAACACAAAATTGCCGCTGAGAAACAGCAGAAACTGGCGCTGCGATTCAAGCAAGAAGGCGAAAAGCAAGTCGCCTCTCTGAGAGAAAAACTTTCCGCAGAAAAGATGCGCCTCGGCGGACTGGAAGGTGAACTCAAGGATGCCAACAGCAAGCTGGAAGGTGAACTCAAGGATGCCAACAGCAGACTGGAGTTGGCGTTGGCGGAAAGTAAAAAACAAAAAATGGCATCAAAGAACTGGCGCGATTGTGTGAGCAAAAACACCGACCATTCAATTCGGGGCTGCACGGCAATCATCAAGACGGGGCGAGAGAGCAGGAAGAAGCTTGGAAGAGCCTACAACAACCGCGGCAACACTTACAGGAACAAGGGCGATTACGACCGCGCCATCAACGACTTTGACACAGCAATCAAGCTCAACCCGAAAGATGCCGATATCTACAACAACCGGGGTTTTGCCTACGCCAAGATGGGCGATAATGAGCGAGCCATAGTTGACTATCGCAAAGCCGTTGAGCTGCGCCCGGGGGATAGAGTGGGAACGAGTGCCCTCAAGAGCCTCGGTGGAGGCGACTGCAAACTATTCTACTATAAAGGCGGATCATCTTGCGTTATGGAAACGAAAGATACCTGCACGAAAATACCAACGTTGCGACTGGAAGTAAGCCGGGTCATATGGGCCGAAAAGTTAGCGTCGTGTGCTGCCTCCTAGATTTCATTGCGCCTCTGACGCCCATTGAAAGGAGTTGAGAGGAGGTTGTGTCCTGGGTCCCAGAAAGAGGGCCACGGTCAGGGAGAGAATCTGGTTTAGATCGAACTCGTGAAGGAGAACGAGATGAGCCGGAAACGCTACACACCAGAACAAATCATCGGAATGTTACGCGAAGCTGAGATACGGCTGAGCCAGGGCCAGAAGGTTGGCGAGATCTGCCGTGGATTTGGCGTGTCAGAACAGAGTTACT
>CAXMNC010000120.1:0-7478 GCA_964194625.1 Acidiferrobacterales bacterium | reverse complement strand
CAGTATCGGCCTACCCGACTGTAACAGTTCCGCGACCTCACTCATGTCAATCGCGTCTGAGGATCGGCGCGCATGGTCAACCAGCGCCTTCCACCTCGCCTCGCCCAGACTTGGACCCGTCGCGACCGCATCGGCCGTTTTCGCGGGAAACAGCTCCGGCAAGTGTCTTCTCATCGAAGTGGCATATTTGAACACGTTGTCGGCAAAGATCACCACGACGAGCGTATTGGGCTCGTCCGGAACTACTTCAAACGCGCCCGCGAGCGCCATCCCCGAGCTCGGGCCGGCCATGAGGCTCTCCTCGCGATTCAGACGCAGGCAGAGTCGGTACGCGACCTCGTTGCTCACCTCCACCGTCCCGTCGTACTCGTCGGGGCGATACAGCTTCGTCTGGGCGAGCTGGCGGCTACTGCGCACCCCCGGAATGTCATGCCCTTCCTCCGGATGCACACCCAACACTTGCACCGCAGAGTTTTTCTCCTTGAGGAACCTGCCGGCGCCGGTGATCGTGCCGCACGTGCCCAACCCGGCGACGAAGTGCGTCACCTTCCCTTGGGTCTGTTTCCAAATCTCGGGACCGGTCGTCCGATAGTGCGCCCCGGGATTGGCCTCATTCTCGTACTGATTGAGCATGTGAAAATCGGGTCGTTCCGAGATCTCGATGGCCTTGGCGATCGCTCCCTCGGGCGCCCCGGGCGCGGGACACAGAGTATCGTCCAGCTCAATCACATCGCTACCGAAAAAGCGCAGCACCGTTCGTTTTTCCAGCGGAATAGCCTCGGATAGTGGTGTCGTCAACTGATAGCGCTTGGCGTTCGCCATCATCGCCAAGGCGAGGCCGGTATTTCCAGACGTGGGCTCGACGAGCTTTTCGATATCGTCGAGAATCCCCCTTTGTTCCGCATCGCGCAGCAGGTTGTCGGCGATCCGATCTTTGACCGCGCCAAACGGGTTGTACCACTCTAGCTTGGCGAATACCTTGGTCTGCTTAAAGGGCACGACACGGTTCAGGCGCACCATCGGGGTAGGATTATCTTCGTTCGATAGCAGTCCAAGCACCGAATCGTACACACGCAACGTATGTTCACTCATGTGTTAGAGGTTTCCGTCATCGTCTAGGTGTCTGACCACTTCCGTTCGTGCTGGCGTTCCCGGCCCCTCTCCACTGCCTGCGGTCTGGGTTGTTCGACGCATTGCGCCAGCGTGATTCCATTCAGGAAGTCGTAGATCTTCCCGCTGAGTCTACGGCACAGGTCATAACTGAGGTCATTCTCCTCATCGGGCCCCGTCCCTTGCTCACCTGCATACGTCCCCGCCAACGGTTCTTCTGCGGATGTGATGATCTCTGCGACGGTGATTTCGCTCGCGGATCGCGCCAGGCGATAGCCGCCACTCGGTCCGCGAATACCTCGCACGAGACCTTGGCGGCGCAGGCGCGCAAAGATTTGCTCGATGTAGGACACGGAGATACCTTGGGATGCTAACAGCTCGCGCAATGTGACCTGCCCTCGTATGGCCAGCTCCATCATAGTGGTCACCGCAACGCGCGCCTTTGTTGACAGCCTCATTACCGCCTCCGAATCCATACCCTCGCTAAGTGATTGTTTGCTCGGCTGATAACATTGTAGCGACTCGAAGCAATTCTTGCAAAGAGAACGGTAGACTGATAGCTTTGACTCGAAACCATTTTCTTGCTGACCAGACAAGTGGAACCGGATAGACAAGGTTGGGATCTCAGGACCCTGATTCTCAAAGGCAAAGAGCAGGGGTTTCTCACCTATCGTGAGGTCAACGACCATCTCGTTGACTACGCGCACGACACGGAGCGGGTCGACGTTGCGCTCAATATGATCGATAACATCGGCATTGCACTCTGCGACCAGCCTCCGGATCCTGATACGTGGCTGATCGAGCCGGCAACGCCGGACGACGTTGCGGAGGAAGCGGAAGCGATGCTGACTACCCCAGTAGATGACCAAATTGAACGCACGACGGACCCGCTCCGCAATTACATGCAGCAAATTGCAACCGTGAACCTGCTTACCCGGGAGGACGAGATCGCATTGGCAAAACGTATCGAAGACGGGCTCCACCAGAGTGCCGAGGCCATCGCCGCGTGCCCGATGACAGTCACAGAAGTACTGCGCAAAGTTCAGCGCATCGAGGCAAATGAAATGCGCTGGACCGATCTGATTATCGACGTTGTTGACTCACAAAGCGTAGCCCAGAGCACCCCGATGCCCCAACAGGGGCAGCAATCCAATATTGACGAAACGCGCGAGGCCGCGATCGGCAAGGAACGGCCAGGCCTTGACTCTGAGGCGGTCAAGGCGCGGTTTGCGCGGATTGGTGAACTGCACAAACGCCTGGTGCGTGCCCTTCACGCGTATGGTATCGGCAGTACCCAAGCGAGCAAGATCCAACGGAAGCTGGTCAAGGAATTTAAGATCAAGTTCGTTCTAAGCGAGATCGATCACCTCTCTCTGCAGGCGCGTAACTTGGTGCGACGGGTACGGCGCCTGGAGAGTGACATTATGGCGATCTGCGTCGACAAGGCAGGCGTACCCCGCAAGTTGTTTCTGACGCACTTTATCGGTAACGAAACGAATCCGGCTTGGCTGGCCAGCTTAAGTGCAAGTGGAGTGGGTGACACCGACGTGCTGACGGCCCATGCCGAGGAGATTCGGTGCACCCAGAAGCGACTGTGCCAACTCGAGGCGAAGGCGGGTCTCCCGATTGCCGAGCTAAGGGCGCTTAGCCGACAGATGTCTATTGGCGCGGCCAAGGCACGGCGCGCCAAAACGCAGATGATCGAGGCCAACCTCCGGCTGGTGATTTCCCTGGTCAAACAGTATAGGAACCGGGCGCTTCCATTCTTGGACCTCATCCAGGAAGGCAACATTGGCCTAATGAAAGCGGTAGACAAGTTCGACTACCGACGGGGTTTCAAGTTCTCGACGTACGCCTACTACTGGATCCGACAGGCGGTGACCCGGGCAATCGCCGATAAGGCACGCACCGTCCGGATCCCCTATCACATAACGCAGGAAATCAATCACGTTTCCCGGATCTCACATCGGATCATGCAAGAGAAAGGCCGTGCGGCATTGCCCGATGAGCTTGCCCGACGCATGCAGATGCCGGCAGAGAAGATGCGACACATGCTCGAGGCCGCTCAGCATCCGATCTCCCTCGACACCCCCGCGGGGGAGGACGAGGATGCCCAACTACATGATTTCATCGAGGACAAGAATCTCCCAGCGCCCTTGGATGCGTTGATGCGCTCGGGGCTGATAATAAGAGTTCAGGAGCTTCTCCATACCCTGGAGCCCAGAGAGGCAAAAGTGCTGGCGATGCGATTCGGCATCGGCATGAAGGCTGAGCATACCCTTGAGGAGGTTGGCAAGCAGTTCAATGTCAGCCGCGAGCGCATCCGGCAGATCGAAGCGAGGGCCCTGAACAAGCTGCGCCAACCCGATCGCTCGGAGCACCTCCGAGCCTTTCTCGAGAACTGATATTCGTTTGGGGACCGGGACTTTGGGCGGGCTCGGCAGTTTACGCCTACAGGGGCCCGCCCCGCCCGCTCTCCCAGGATGAACCAGCCGCAAGGAGAGACCGAATTGGTCCAATTTGAGCGCGCGCGTACTTGCGAGGGCGCAGACTACAGGCTGGAAGGGACCCGCGGCACTAGCGCGGGCTCATAATTCACACAGATTCCCGCGAGTTCTTCCTCGGTGAGCGCCTCCGCGAGCAGCCCACACTCGTAGGGACCGCTGCTCACGAGACAACGGCCTTCGCCGCGCAGGTGCATGCACGCCGTGCACACCCCGAACAGCGGGCGGCCCCGCTCCATAAGCAGGCGATCAAGCATCAAGTGTAGACCGTCGGCCACCGCACCCCGATCGCCGGTGGAGAGCGCATCGGCCGCGTCCACCAGGGCATGAAACGGGTCTCGGACCAGGAGCCTTCGTGCCTTCGCCGTCAAATCCAGCCGAAACGTGCGATGGTCTCGCGTATCCGGACGCCGTCGGAGATATCGCTTGTCGACTAGTGCCTTTACCGTTTGGGAGGCAGTGCCCCGTGTTGTGCCGTGGTAGCGCGCGAAGGCGCCCACCGTCCGGGAGAACCGGTTGGCGTGATCGAAGTAGCGCAGCGCCGTCCACTGAGCGGGATTGAACCCCTGGACAAAGGCATCCCCCCATGCGCAGCGCCCAAGCTGTTCGATCAACTTGGCAATCGCACGCTCCGACACTCGGCCCTTGGGGTTCATAGCAAAATCGTAGCGAGTCAAAATAATTATTGCAAGGGCGTCGCTGGCATGATATAGCTTTGAGTCGAAACTATTATTCAGCCTACGGTGAGGGCTGGCTGCTCGAGAAACGTCGGCGCTGCAAGTTGCATTGATGACCTATGTCGTTACCGAGAGCTGTATCAAGTGCAAATATATGGACTGCGTCGAGGTTTGCCCCGTGGACTGCTTTCACGAGGGACCGAATATGCTGGTCATCGACCCGGAGGAGTGCATTGATTGCACCCTTTGTGTGCCAGATTGTCCAGTCGATGCGATTTACGCCGAAGAGGATCTGCCTGAAAGTCAGATGCAGTTCCTGGAACTCAATGCGGAGCTGGCGAAAGAGTGGCCGGTGATTAGCCAGAAAAAGGACGCGCCTCCCGACGCCGATGAGTGGGCCGATAAACCGGGGAAGCTACAATATCTCGAGCGTTGATAGGGTCCGCCATGCTGTGTCGACCTGCCGGGCTCGGCAGGGCGACCCGCAGAGATTACCGATACACTGCGCTCACGGGATAGGATTTGATACATAGGTGTTAGTCGCAACAACAAGAGGTGTGTTATGAATGTGGAAAGCGTAAACCAGCGAATTCGGGCGACACTGGAAAACAACGATATCGTGCTTTTTATGAAAGGCACGCCAGAATTTCCGCAATGCGGCTTTTCTGGCCGCTCCATCCAATTGCTGAACGCCTGCGGGGCGAAATTCGCTTCGGTAGACGTCCTCGCGGATGCCGAGATCCGCGAGGCCATCAAGCGCTATGCCAATTGGCCGACGATCCCGCAGCTCTATGTCAAGGGTGAGCTTATCGGGGGCAGTGACATCTTGCTGGAGCTGTATAAAAGCGGCGGGTTGCAAGAGCTCGTGGCCAACGCCACGGCCGAGCAAAGCTAGAGCGGACGTGGCTATCACACTCACCGAAGCGGCAGCAGCACACGTAAGAAAGTACCTGGGCAAACGCGCCAAGGGAGAGGGGCTGCGTGTGGCTGTAAAGAGCACGGGGTGTTCGGGCTTGATGTATGTGGTCGATTACGCAGATGCCATCGAGTCCCAGGACCATGTATTCGAAAGTCGCGGCGTTAAAGTGATTGTCGATGAGAAAAGTTTCTCGTATCTTGACGGAACAGAACTGGATTATAGCCGGCAAGACCTTAACGAGGACTTCAAATTCAATAACCCGAACGTGAAGAGGGCCTGCGGCTGTGGAGAAAGTTTTGGTGTCTAAACTGTTATACAGCTTGGGTGTCAGCGAGGTCTTTGACCGTTTTGCTATGGATCGCCTGTTTTGTAGCCATCTCCCAGGTACCTGAAATGGCACGCAATGTGTACTGTCAGGTACTGAAACGGGAAGCCGAGGGGCTCGACCAACCACCCCACCCCGGTCCGTTAGGTCAACGGGTCTATGAAAATGTGTCCAAGGAGGGCTGGAAAGGATGGCTCGAACGGCTGACCATGATTATCAATGAAAACGGGCTGAGCACCGCCGACCCCAACACCATCGAGTTAATTGAACAACACATGGTTGGGTTTCTCTTCGGCGAAGGTGACTTGGGCAAGCTGCCCGCCGGTTTTTCCCCGGCGGGACAGAAGAAATAACCGGTCCTTCACGAGACTTACGGGACGCGCCATTCGCCCCCTTGCATTTATTGCTCGCATCAGAAGTCAAAACCAGTCCCAGCTAGAACATGTTTATGGACAATCCTCAGAAGGGCGCGCGGCGTACCACGATCACCCTGAACGCATCGGTCCAAGCGGCGCCGCGCTTCAAAGTCGTGCTTATCAATCCGTACGAGCTGGGGCGTCAACCCTTCGCCCTCGCGCAGCCCGCCGCGTGGCTGGGTGGCGATGGCTTCTCAGTCGTGTGTCTGGACTTGGCCTTGCAAAAGCTGGAGCCAGCCATCCTCGCCCGGGCCGGACTGGTGGCGATGTATCTGGGTATGCATACGGCCACGCGCATCGCACTCAAGGCGCTGCCACGCATCCGAGAGCTGACGCCCGACGCGCACTTTTGCGCCTATGGCCTGTACGCGCCTATGAACGCAGAGCTACTGCGCGATCGGGGAGTCAAGACGATTCTCGGCGGTGAATGTGAGCCCGCGCTCCTCAAGCTGGCGCAACAGCTCAGAAGTGCTGGAGAGGCTCTAGTCCCGACGGAACCGATGATTTATCTGGACAAGGTCCCATTCGTGAAGCCCGATCGCACGGGATTGCCGCCCTTGTCTGACTACGCCCATCTGCAATTGCCGGACGGCAGCACGAAGGTGGTGGGCTTCACGGAGGCAAGTCGTGGTTGCAAGCACCTGTGCCGTCACTGCCCGGTGGTGCCGGTCTACGAGGGGAGGTTCCGCGTCGTGCCGGTCGCTATAGTAATGGAGGACATCGGCCAGCAAGTAGACACAGGCGCTGAGCATATCTCTTTCGGCGACCCGGACTTCTTGAACGGCCCTACCCACGCCTTGCGGGTGGTGCGCGCGTTGCACGCGGCATTCCCGGATCTGACCTATGATGCGACCATCAAGATCCAGCATCTGATTCACCACAGGGATCTGTTACCGGAGCTCAAACACACTGGCTGCAACTTCATCACATCGGCGGTCGAATCTGTCGACGATAAGGTCCTCGCCTATCTTGACAAGAATCACACGCGGGCAGACTTCAGGCATGCGGTCAAATTGCTGCGGGCAACCGGCATCGCCCTTGCACCCACCTTCGTGCCCTTTACGCCTTGGACTACCCTCGAAGGCTACATTGATCTGCTGCAGCACTTGGTGGATTTTGAACTCGTGGAGAGTGTGCCAGCGGTGCAACTTAGCATTCGCCTGCTAATCCCGCGGGGTTCGTACATGCTGAAGATCCCTGGATTTCGGAGACAGATCGAGTCCTTCGACCCCAAGCTTCTTGGCTATCCCTGGAAGCACCGTGATCCGCGGGTGGATCGCTTGCAAGAGAACATTCAGTCCTGGGTGGCAAACGCGGAGGCGCGGGATCTTGCACGTCGCAAGATCTTCGAGCGGATCTGGCAGATGGCCCATGAAGCTTTAGGTTGCACTGTACCTGCGCTGCCGAGGAGCGATCTAGGACCAAAGATCCCCCACATGTCCGAGCCCTGGTACTGCTGCGCCGAACCCACGAGTCAGCAGTTGCAAAGCTTCTGACGAAAATCAAGCTTGGGCGGATAACGGCCAC
>CAXMNC010000119.1:0-35817 GCA_964194625.1 Acidiferrobacterales bacterium | reverse complement strand
CCATCTCGGCAATTGCTCCATGCATTGCCCTACCTTCCGACATCCTTGTCGGTCGCCTGGAGGTCAGATGCGCACGACTCCATGGCAAGGATTGTTCCCAACAATCCTTTTGCATTTCCGCCATCCATGGCGGTCAGATGGAGGAGGTAGAACCGCGTCGGGCGACTGCAGGGATGCAGGAAGTTAGAGCAACGCGGGCGACCGGCAGGGACGCTGGAAGTTAGAACAACGCACGACTCTATGGATGGAGGAGGTAGAACCGCGTCAGGAACAGCGGTCGAGGAGCAGTTGTCGGAGCGGTTGCCGAGAACCGCGTCGGGAACAGCGGTCGAGGAGCGGCCGGCACGAGTTAGTTCGGCAGTTTCGTGCCCCAAGTAGAGCTCTTTAGCCAGCTTAGCAGTTCATCCAGAGGCAGTGGACGACTGATAAACATGCCTTGGGCAGCGTCACAGCCCAAGTTTTTCAGATTGGCCATGACATCGGCGTTCTCGACACCCTCGGCCACGACCTTAAGACCCATATTGTGGGCAAGATCGATGCTCGAGCGAACGATGGTGGCGTTATGCTCATCTTCAGTCATACCGATCACGAAGGAGCGATCGATCTTCACGGCACCGATTGGCAGTTTCTTCAGATAACCAAGCGAAGAATAGCCAGTACCGAAATCATCGATCGCTATTCGGATACCTTTGCTAGCTATATCGCTCAGAATATCCATCGCACGCTCAGGGTCGGCCATCACCGTACTTTCCGTCACTTCAAGCTCAAGCCACTCGGGTTGGATTCCTTGCTCATTCACAAGGTCCGATAAGTTGTCGCCCAAAAATGGATCTTGGAGATCGCGCGTCGAAAAGTTAACAGATACTGGAATGTCCAACCCCGCCCTGTGCCAGTCACGGCAGGCCTTTAGTGCGGCACTCAGAACTATTGACGTCAAACTCCTTATCAGTCCACTTTGTTCCATCAACGGCAGAAAGGTGTCTGGCAGAAGTATGTCTTTGGTCGGATGTTGCCAGCGTACTAGCGCCTCCACCCCAGCAACATGACCCGTTTGTAGATTTACCTTCGGTTGGTAGTAAACCACGAATTCCTCATAGTCGACGGCCTGGCGTAGCTCTCCCATCAACGCCAGGCGTTTCGGCATGTGTTCGTCCAGCGCAGATGTGTAGAACACAAACTCGCTATTGGTGTTCTTGGCCGCATACATAGCGACATCGGCGCGCCGGGTAAGCACACTCGCTTCCTCGCCATGATCTGGGTATAGCGCAATGCCAATGCTTGCACCGATTTCAAAACGCTGTTCTTCAACCATAAAGGGCGGCTTGAGCGCTTTTACGAGCATGCGTGCCGCCATCGCGGCTTGCTGCCTATCTACCGCGCCGAGCAGGACGGCAAATTCATCGCCGCCTATGCGCGCGACAGTATCGCTCGCTCGCAACTTATCGCGTAGACGCTCCCCTACTTGCTCAAGTATCAAATCGCCAACGTGATGGCCGAGGGTGTCGTTGATTTCCTTGAATCGATCGAGATCCATTATTAGTAGGGCAAACGATCTGTCCTCGCGCCTCCCACTGAGGATGGCCTGATGCAGACGATCATGAAAAAGCATGCGGTTCGGCAACTTCGTCAATGGATCGGTGAAAGCCATGTGTTCCAAGCTTTCATATAGTTCCCTTAGGCGGATGGTCATTTCGTTGAACCCAGCTGCGAGCTCGCTGACTTCCGAATTGCCCATGATCTGGACGCGTTGACCTAGATGAACCCTGTCTTGTCGAACTTTGCGTAATTGATCAGTCAGAGCCTGCAATGGATTAAGCACGGTACGTTGCAAGATCATCAACGCGATTATCACGGCGATCAAAGTAATAGCTACAGCCGCCACCATGACCACATAGCGGGTGTTGGTGAGCTTCTTCTGAAATGGTGTGATGTCGTCGGTAGCCGCAATCGTAACTATTTCATCAGAACCATAGATCTGCCGCGCATAGCCAACGATTAGGATTCCATCAGTCGCGGCCGACTGCGACCACGTGTTGGATTCGTAAAGCTTCGCCCCGCTAAACCCGAGGCGTAGCGGCATGCCAAGAATCTTTTCTATGGTTGTAAGTTGACTAATGGGATCGACCACCACCTGCAAGTAACCGGTGGGCACGTCCGGATTTACCGGTATGATGATCGCATAATAAGGACGTTCGCTCGAAGCGCAGAAGCCCGACACACCACGCCTATGACCCGATTCCTTGACGCCGGTAACCAGCGGGAACAGGTTGCTACAAGTCTGATGATCAAGGCCAGAATTGATGACTCTGATAGAGGATTCGCCGATTAGATTAAATTTTGCATCGTAGGCGGCGATTCTAATCCACTCAGCCTCTTTGATTTCGTCAGCATGTGCCCGTATATGATCGTTGAGCTGTTGTTCAATAGCAGCGCGGTTGCCCTGGCGAACAAGAGCCTGAAAAGGGGAGCTGTCTTGTAAAGGCTGGACCAGCAGTTGCGATCGCCGATTCAATTCATCCAGCAACGTATCGGCTTCCTGTTCGATCATCTGCACAACTGCGGTGCGGTGCTGCTCAATCGCTTGATTGCGATAAATGGTACCGCTTAGGAGCGCCAACATCAGGCCGAGTACCCCCATTGCGACAATGGTGATAATCAGACTGGTACGCAGCGACCCACGCTGGCCGCTTATGGCCTGAGCCGAAGCCATGTGACTGAGGAACTCCAGAATTTCATGAATTTAGCCATTTCTCGCAATACGCATTCGGCATCTGACGATCGTTGCCCACTCCAATGCAAACACCAGGCCACCCTGGTGTCCTTAGTCGTTAGATCAAACGATCGGAAATCTCGATAAATCTGGCAGATTCTCGATTCGCAAAGGCAGGGGTCGGTGGCCGTTCGTTGGCGGTAGAAGGATCCACCGTGAGCTGAGGGGCGGCACAGGGAGGTGCCGTTCGCGGAGCGGAGGATGCAAAAAGGCCAGGGAAAGGCATTATTCAGCATCTTCCCAGTCCCGCCTGTCCACAGGCCCAGTCCGCCGGGCCACATTGATCTAGCTGGCTCTATTCAGGGGTCCTGATCGATGCCCAGCGCGCGCCCTTGTTACCCAGTGTAGACCAAAATGTCAGTGGGCCGGTCTCCACGGGTCTGCCAACCCTTGGCCGAGCCAGTAGAATTGGCCGTCAGGCGGCAGTTATTTCCGGGTTACGTCAAGTGCATATGGATAGCCAACATGTTGATTTGGCCTGAGGTTACAGAACACATCACCACGACCACCGGCCGACCGTTTGTCGCCGACGGCCAGCACGCGGCTAGCGGCGGCTGTATCAATGCGGTCACCGTGGTCCAGGGGGGCGATCAGCGGTACTTCGTTAAATCCAATGACGCCGCGAAACTCGACATGTTCACAGCCGAGGCGGCTGGCTTGAATGAGATTGCCCAGGCCCAGGCAATCCGCGTACCCGCACCCATCTGCTGGGGAACGTCGGGTGATCAGGCCTACCTCGTGCTCGAGTATGTAGAACAGGGGCAGCCGCAACCAGAGAGCATGACGCGCCTCGGACAGGAATTGGCGCAACTACATCGATCCTTCAGCAAACACTACGGGTGGCATCGCGACAATACCATCGGCACCACCCTGCAAGTAAATACACCGTCAGGTGATTGGGTCGACTTCTGGCAGCGACATCGCCTTGGTTTCCAATTGGAACTTGCCAAAAGAAATGGCCATGGCGGCAAATTACAACACCGAGGCGAGCGATTGCTTGCTAATCTTGGGGCGTTTTTTCGAGCGGGTACGCCGGCAGCCTCGCTATTACACGGTGACCTGTGGTCAGGCAACTATGCCTTCGACGAGCATGGACACCCAGTCATATTCGATCCTGCCGTCTACTACGGCGATCGTGAAGCAGACTTGGCGATGACCGAGCTTTTTGGTGGTTTCCCGTCGCGTTTCTATGACGCCTACCGGGAGGTCTATCCGCTGGAGGCTGGCTATGAGGTTCGCAAGGCCCTGTACAACCTCTACCATGTGCTCAATCACTTGAACTTGTTCGGTGGCGGCTATCTATCGCAGGCCGAACGGATGATCGACATGCTATTAGCTGAGGTCGAATAACCTGGTTCCGGTTCAGATAGAATTGAACACCGGCTCATGGCATGACTAAGGCGCTTGCGATTCTCGTCCCACTTGGGTTGATGTTAGTCGGCCTGCCATTAGTCGGTATCGCTGTCATGGGAAAGCCGCTGGCGCCTTATCTGCGGTTTCCACCGACCACCGTGTCGATTGAACATCTGCCGTTTTCATGGTGGGTATTCTGCTTACTTGCTGTATTAGTTATCACTGCTCTATTGCCTTTCGTCTATCGGGTAATTCGAAAAGCCGAGCAGGCAACAGAAATCGCGACCGCGACTACACCATTCCCGTGGTGGGGTTGGTTCGGTGCAGCCATCGGGGTAGTCGCCTGGGTACTCGCTTGGAATCGTTTCTCTTGGTTCACAGCGTGGCAGGCGTTCACGTTTAGCCCGTTATGGCTAGGCTATATCCTGGTCATCAACGCACTCACCTATGCTCGTACCGGCCACTGCCTATTGCGTGATCGCCCCGGCTATTTTGTATCGCTATTCCCGCTCAGCGCTGGCTTTTGGTGGTTCTTTGAATACCTGAATCGTTTTGTGCAGAGCTGGTACTACGTGGGCATCAGTGATTTTGGCCCTTGGGCGTACTTTCTCTATGCGACCCTTCCGTTTGCCACTGTCTTGCCAGCAGTGCTGAGTACCTGCGATTTGCTGGCGTCTTTTCCCCGCTTGAATCAGGGCTTGGCAGACGCCTGGCCGATACAGATCATTGGCGCGCGCTGGCTTGCGTGGACGATGTTGCTGATAGCAGGCGCTGGGCTAACCGCCATAGGTGTCTGGCCTGAGCATGTGTTTTCTCTCTTGTGGATTGCGCCGCTCGTAATTATCACTGCACTACAAGTAATTTACGGCCGCGAAACTATCTTCGCCCCTGTAACCACGGGTGATTGGCGCCGGCTTTGGCAGGCGGCGCTGGCCGCCCTCGTCTGTGGATTTTTCTGGGAGCTCTGGAACTACCAAAGCCTGGCGCACTGGGAATACTCGATCCCGTTGGTTCATCGCTTCGAGATCTTTCACATGCCGCTGCTGGGGTATGCCGGTTATCTGCCGTTTGGATGGGAGTGTCTGGCCGCGGCAAGCCTATTGCATACGCTCTGGCCGCAACAAAAATGAGTAGGCGGGTTTACGGCTATGACTTTAGCAATGCCGGCGGCACAACCCAGGCGACGGACCATCGATCTTCGCTGCGTTCAAGACACACCAGGGTCCCAGGTTCGAACGTAACGAAGGAATCATCAGTGCCAGTAAGCATTTGTCCGACTAGCTTGCCCAAAAATGGTAAGTGCCCCACGATCAGAACATCTTCCTGCAAGCCGGCGATGGTGCGAAGGAGTGATTGAGGGTCATCAAGCGGATTGAGACCGTTGGCCTCCTCAGGCGTTAACTCCGAGGCGAAAGCGCCAGCGAGGATCTCCGCCGTTTGTTTTGCCCGTAGCTTACCGCTTTGCAGAACACGATTGATGGTGAGGCGTCTAGGAGCAAGAAAACTGGCGAGGTGCTCGGCATCTGCGCGGCCAACGTCACTCAGGGCACGCTCGGGATCGACGTCTTTGGAAAGTGCTTCCCCGTGCTGGACGAGGTAAAGCCTCATGTCAGCGAATGCCTAGGATATTGTCCTTACCCGCGTGTAACTGCGGGCGGCCAAAATAGTAACCCTGGGCCCAATGAATACCGATCTCTCTTAGCATTTCAGAAGTCGCTTCATCCTCAACCCATTCAGCCGTGGTGGTTAGGTCGAGGTCGTCGGCAATGTCGCGAATACCTTTAAGGATCGCCCGCACCCTCGATTCTTTAGACGCCCGACGCACCAAAGCGCCATCGATTTTTAGATAGCTCACCGGTAGATCAGTCAGGTACTGCAAAGACGAGTGACTACTACCAAAATCATCGATCGCCAAGCGCATACCGTAGTCTAGGAACGGGGCCAGTATCTGACGTAGCTCGCGCGGATTGTTCAAGAACTCCCATTCAGTTATCTCGATGATGAGCGGTTTATCGCGGCCATTACCATTGTTGACATTGTCCAGCACTGTATGAAGAACATCATCGACCAGTTCCGGATGTCGCAAGAGGTCTGCCGAGACATTGACGAAACGAGCTATCGCCTTACCCGATGGGAACTGCTGTACCCACCGTTGCGCCGCTTCGCGCATTACGTGGCTATCGATCTGACGGGAAATACGCAATTGCTTGGCGGCCTGGATAAATCCAGCTGCCTCCAGCAAGTTACCCTCTTCGGTGATAATGCGGGCTAGCGCCTCTTCGCCGACAACACGACCGCTGTCGAGCTCAACGATGGGCTGAAACGCCGGCTGCAAGCGCCCGGACTGCAAGGCCGATTCCAGTTGACCCGCTATCGAGAACACACCGCGCGCTTCACGACTGCTGCTTACTACCCGATTGCGACCACGGCGCTTGGCACCATATAACGCAGCATCGGCGGCAGTGAGCACAGTTTCCAACTTATCGCCGGCTTGCGGGTAGTGAGCAAGACCCACGCTGACGCTGATTGGAATATGGCGGCCGTCACAAACGACAGGTTGTTCAGCCACCTGGGCACGTAATCGCTCAGCGATCAGCGCGCCTTTCTCATCATCGGCGTCCGTAAGTAGGCATAAGAATTCGTCACCGCCCCAGCGCGCAACCCAATCGCCTTCACGCAGTGATCGTTCGGCGATACTGGCTACCGCCGCCAGTGCGGTATCACCTGCACTGTGCCCGTAGGTGTCATTCACCATCTTGAAGCAATCTAAATCTAAGAGCAGCAGGGTATAGGGGTGGCCGCTACGTTGTGACTGCGCGTGCTCGCTTTCCAGGATCTTTTGTAGGGCGCCCCGGTTAAGTAGGCCAGTCAGCGCATCAACTGTCGCCATATCCTGTAGCTGTTTGCGACTGGTGGCCTGCTCGAACGCCACGCGCCCGAGCTGCGCGAATGCGATAAAGGGGTCTAACCCGACACGCTGAAAGTAATCAGGTTGGTCGGCATAAAGCATTACCAAACCTTGCTGCCGCGCGTCGCCATCGCTAAAGGGCAGGCACACGCAAGTCTCGAGCTGGTTCTCCAGCGCGTGTTCGCGGCCGGGACTGAGTTGGGCATCGGCTCGGATATTGGACACAACCGGCTGTCCGTTACCGCGTAAACGAGACTCCCGCCATTGTTGGGCGCGTGGGCCGCCGCCCCACCCAAGGTGCGGAGCACAGGCGCGGGCCGGGCCCACGGCATAGCCAGGGCGCACCGCGCCATCACCGGTTTCGCCCAGGTACATCCAGGCAAGGCGAATCCGGGGCGATGCCGTGACCAGGATGTCACATGCGCATCGTAATATCGCATCGGGGTCTTTTGCCTCGGCCAGACTGGCTGAAGCAGCAAGCAGGGCACGATTTAATGCGTCCCGTTCCTGAAGCAGTTCGGTTGGCGATCCCTTGCCCTGAATATCAGTACTTATACTGGACATTTAGGTTCACGCCATCGCCAATCTTACCAGTTGGCCTACGTGGTGTCTTGCCCATACGGTGGAAACCCACGCTGTTTCTCGCGCCCGCATAACTGTCCCCTATCCTCCCCGTCATCATTCGGCCGACACTGCTTATTGAACCAACCAATAATGTACTCGTGCTGCAGCCTGTGGCTGCGAGCAAAATTCCGCGCATACCAACCCCCACAGGCAATTTGTGGGAAAACCGCCCGACCTCTCCCAAATCGAGGACTTCATGAGGTGTTACTGCCAGTGACCGACTGTTCTTGGTCCGCAACAATCGCGGCTAGGGTCCATTTTTTCTGTCGGCCCGAGCTCCGCGGTCAACTCATGGCAGAACATTACATAGATTAATGCGCACGCGCGCACTGTCAATGGTCTGTTAAAAGTTCCAAAGAAAACAGAGGTCTGCACATTACAATGAACGAGGGATAGCACACGTTGTGGTTTTGCCGTTGAAAGTTTCAAATAAAACAGTTGTCTGCGTACCCAAGAATTAATCGTCGTTCGCGGTCATTATTGGGAATTGCAAAAAAAACGAGCAAAAACGATGGCTCTGTGCGTACTCGCTTGCCGGCGCTATCTTGTGAACAGCATCTTTTGCATAATGTTCAATCGATTTGTGACGTACACAGGTCAATGTCCGATAACGAAGCGACATGCCGACCCCGTTCTAGCCCAATGCAGCGGATTCGTCTTGGTGTAAGTAGTTGTTTGCTTGGTAATCGGGTGCGCTATGACGGTAGCCACAAATGCGATCCGCTCATAGTCGAAACGCTTGGCGAACTATTCGACTTCGTCCCGATTTGCCCAGAGGTGGCAATCGGAATGGGTGTACCCCGTCCCCCAATAAGGCTACAGGGACAACCAGCACAACTGCGAGCCGTAGGTGTAGACGATCCGGAGTTAGACGTAACCATGGCGCTTCGCGACTACACCAAACAGATTGCACCGGAACTCCAGAACATCAGTGGTTATATTTTTAAAAGCCGATCGCCCAGCTGTGGTATTGGCGACGTACAAGTCTATGACAATAGCGGCGAGCCGAGCTCCCTTGGCGTTGGTATCTTTGCGCAGGCATTGACGTCCTACTGGCCTTTGTTGCCGGTCACAGATGAGTGTTGTTTAGCCCAACCCGAAGCTCGCGCAGACTTTGCCGAGCGTGTTTTCTCCTACCGGCATTGGCAAGACCACAATCAATATGGTGTCCAGATCGACGAGTGACACAAACGCGATCACCAGCTTAGTATGATGATGAACCGACCAGCTCTTAGGAAGTCATTACTTACAACATGAATGTGAATAAAAACCCACCCCGTCGCAAGTACTGGGGCATTCTGGCGGTCATTGCGCTGGCAGTGCTCGTCTTCATCGCAGTGTGGTATTGGTCGCGGCCGAAACCGATCCCAGTCGTGTTGCAACAAGTCGACACCGGTCGCGTTGAGGCGAGCGTTGCGAACACACGTGTAGGTACGGTAGAGGCCTGCCAACGGGCGCAGATGGCACCGCCGACGGGTGGTCAAGTAGCGCTGCTCCCAGTCAGTAAGGGCCAACACGTCAAGAAAGGCGCAGTCCTTTTGACTCTATGGAACGATGATCTAAAGGCAGAGGTCGACCTGGCCAAAAGCGAGGCGGGCGCTGCGAAGGCACGTGAAGAAGAAGCCTGTGTACTGGCGGATGTCGCTGATCGCGAGGCCAAACGCTTGCTCAAGCTCAAAAGCTCAGCACTCGTATCCGAAGATCGCGTCGATCGCGCCGTCACCGATGCGATTGCAGCAGCCGCCGCCTGTCGCGCGGCCCGTGCTGCCACTCAGGTCAGTCATGAACGCGTTAGTTCTACCCGCGCGGCACTCGAGCGCACCATACTGCGGGCACCATTCGACGGCATTGTGGCAGAGATCAACGCCAAACTCGGCGAGTTTGTAACACCCTCACCACCAGGAATCGCAACGCTGCCAGCTATCGACCTGATAGGACGACAGTGTTTATATGTCACAGCGCCCATAGACGAAGTCGATGCGCCGGCAGTGCGTCCCGGGCAACCGGTACGAATCACCCTGGACGCGTTCTCAGGACAACATTTCGAAGGTAGGGTACGACGAGTCGCACCTTACGTACTCGATCGCGAAAAGCAAGCACGAACGGTGGAAGTCGAGGCAGCGTTCGCCGATCCAAAGCAAATCGAGGATCTTGTGCCTGGCTACAGCGCCGATATCGAGATCATACTCGATACCCGCGAGGGAATTCTGCGGGTTCCGACCGAAGCGGTACTCGAGGGATATCGTGTGCTCGTTTATGACCCCGATAGTGGAACGCTTGACGAACGCCAATTCAAACCAGGGCTTGCCAACTGGAAATATACACAAGTGGCTTCCGGCCTTGAGAGCGGAGAAATGATCGTTGTTTCGGTTGAGCGCGAGGGTGTGGAGGCAGGGGCACACGTAATACCAGAAGCTCCGACCGAAGATAACACTCCTAAACAGTGATTCGGCTACAGCAGGTTCATCGTATCTTCGAGGTCGGTGACCAAAAGGTCCATGCGCTGAATGACGTGAGCCTAGATATCAAACGCAGCGAGTATATCGCTATGATGGGACCTTCGGGTTCCGGTAAATCCACGCTACTCAATATCCTCGGCCTGCTTGATCAACCTACTTCAGGCGAATACATGCTCGATGGCCAAGATGTCACGGCGTTGTCTGATCAAGCGCAAGCTGAAATGCGGCGCGACAAAATCGGGTTTGTGTTCCAGTTCTTTCATCTAGTCCCGCGCCTGAATGCAACCGAGAACATCGCGTTACCGATGGTATTGGCGGGGGTCCCGGTCGCAGAGAGAAAAGTACGCGTAAGCCGAATTCTCGATGCCGTCGGTCTTACTGACCGGGCACACCATAGACCAGATCAGCTATCTGGTGGACAACGCCAACGGGTGGCCATCGCGCGCGCCACGGTCATGGAGCCAGCCATGATCCTGGCCGATGAGCCGACTGGTAATCTCGATAGCGCTTCCGGCAAAGATGTCCTCGATATCCTCGAGCGGCTCAATGACAACGACATTACGCTTATTGTTGTCACCCACAACCTTGACATCGCGAAACGAGCCAGCCGCCGCCTCCACATGGTAGACGGGCGTATCGATAGTGATACCACGACGGATAAACGCAAATGATGGCCGCCGACATATTGGAGTTCGCGTTAAAGTCGTTGCGGGGATATTCGTTACGTACGGGACTCATGCTATTAGCAATGGCCATCGGTGTGGCGGCGGTGGTCGTTTTGACTTCACTCGGTGAAGGTGCACGCCGATTCGTAGTCGCCGAATTTGCGTCGTTAGGGACGCATTTGCTTATCGTGTTACCGGGGCGCTCAGAGACAACCGGCGGTCCGCCGCTGTTGCTTGGCGAAACCCCGCGTGACCTGACCATCGACGATGCCATGGCGCTTAATCGCAGTCGGGCCGTTCGCCGCATCGCCCCTATCGCCGTGGGTGGCGCAACCGTCTCCTACCGTCGGCGAGATCGCGAGTCCATCATAATCGGTTCAACCAGTGAGTTTCTGGATGTGCGTCACCTGACTATGGGTCAGGGCCGCTTTTTGCCAAAAGCCGATCCACGGCGGGCGTCCCCAGTATGTGTACTTGGCGCCAAGATTCGCCAGGAGCTTTTTGGTGCCAACAAGGCGCTGGGCGAGTGGGTGCGGCTGGGCGATCGCCGTTTTCGCGTCATCGGCGTGCTCG
Source organism: Acidiferrobacterales bacterium (assembly GCA_964194625.1). GTDB lineage: Bacteria > Pseudomonadota > Gammaproteobacteria > Acidiferrobacterales > SPGG2 > SPGG2. Next base: position 24,465 of record CAXMNC010000119.1, on the reverse strand, counting down.
CATCGGAGGGACGAACCATCGGCATCGATGTGGAGGAGATCGTGGTAGTACCAGTGGCCTCGGCATTGGCGTTGTTCGACACCGCCTCTTTGTTTCGCATTCTGGTGGAGGCACGTACGCGCGAAGCGATTCCACTGGCGCAGAAGGATATCATCGACATTGTGCGTTCACGCCACGATGGTGAAGACGACATCACCGTCATTACGCAAGATGCGTTGCTGTCGACTTTCGATAACGTTTTACGCGCACTCACGCTCACGGTAGCGGGCATCGCCGCCATCAGCCTGGCGGTGGCCGGCATCTTGATCATGAATGTCATGCTGGTCGCGGTTTCACAACGTACCGCAGAAATTGGTCTGTTAAAGGCCCTGGGGGCATCCGGGCGACGCATACTCATACTCTTCGTTACGGAGGCCGGCGCACTTTCACTGATCGGTGCCGTGCTGGGGCTTATTATCGGCCAGATGGGAGGTTGGGTCATCGGGCGTTTCTACCCAACGTTGCCCGTAGGCACCCCGTGGTGGGCGATAGTCGGGGCGCTGGCGGTGGCGTTGGCAACTGGACTGTTATTCAGCATGTTGCCAGCAAGACGGGCGGCACGTCTCGATCCGGCGCAAGCGTTGTCACGGAGATAAAATGACCGTTCTCGATTTCACGCGTCTCGCTACCGGCGCCATATTCGCCCACCGACTACGCTCGGCGTTGACGACACTGGGCATTGCAGTCGGCATAGCCGCGGTTGTGTTGCTGACATCGATCGGGGAAGGCATCCATCGCTACGTGTTGTCTGAATTCACGCAGTTCGGTACCAATTTGATCATCGTTACACCCGGTCGCACCGTCACCCACGGCGTGCCAGGGCTACTAAAAACGATTCGGCCGCTGACAATCGAAGATGCCGAAGCTTTGCGGCGCGTATTACATATACTGACAACCGTACCGGTCGTGCAGGGAAACGCCGAGGCCGAGGTCAAAAACAAGCGCCGACGTACCTTGGTAGCCGGTGCCGGTGCCGATTTTCCTTCGACCTATAGCTTCAAGGTTTCGGTCGGACGATTTCTACCCGACGATGACCCACGGGCGGCGCGCGCATTCGCGGTACTGGGCGCCAAACTCAAACGTGAATTATTTGGTTCTGCCAATCCACTTGGACAGCGCATGCGCGTCGGGGGTGATCGTTATCGTGTAATCGGCGTCATGGAACCCAAGGGCAATGTATTGGGTATAGACATTGACGACGCCGTTTATATTCCCGCCGCCAAAGCACTGGAACTGTTCAATCGCGATAGCCTAATGGAAATCGACTTGCTCTATGCCGCGCAAGCACCGGTGGAGGAGATTGTTGCCGGCATACGTCGCACCCTCATGTCACGACACGGCGTTGAAGACTTTACCATTACCACCCAGGCACAAATGCTTGATGCGTTGGGTTCCATCCTAAACGTGTTGACGTTTGCGGTCGGTGCGTTGGGTGGCATTTCACTGCTGGTCGGCGGCGTTGGTATTTTGACCATCATGATTATTGCGGTGAATGAGCGTATCGCAGAGATTGGCTTGTTACGCGCGCTTGGTGCGGGCCGCCTACAAGTGTTGGCGCTATTTATTGGTGAGGCCGCGTTCCTGGCGGCAATTGGTGGGCTGTTAGGGCTCATACTGGGTGTAGGTGGTGCATACTTGTTAAAAGTATTGATTCCTGCGCTCCCCGTCAGCACCCCCTGGCTCTATGTGTTGCTGGCCGAGTGTCTCGCTATTTTAATCGGGCTTGCGGCCGGTGTCTTTCCCGCCCATCGGGCGGCAAAGCTCGATCCGGTCGAAGCCCTACGAGCGGAGTAGCACGAGGCGGCGTGTGCAGGTAAAGGCGCTTTCGGCGGGTGTAATCATTGTTCGAAGACAGGCCAACGGACCATGTTATCTGTTACTGCGTGCGTACAATTATTGGGACTTTCCCAAGGGCCTGGTCGAACCCGGGGAAGATCCGTTAAAGAGCGCTATCCGTGAAGTAGAAGAAGAGACGACCCTGACAGCACTCACATTCTACTGGGGTCAAGACTATCGAGAGACACCCCCTTACGGGCGTGGCAAGGTTGCCCGCTATTATGTGGCGGCAAGTAAAGACCAATCGGTTGCATTGCCAATAAGTCCGGAGTTGGGCCGGCCCGAACACCACGAATTTCGCTGGTTAGAATACAAACAGGCGCGAAAGCTGCTGGCGCCTCGCGTACAACCCATCCTCGATTGGGCGCACACCCTTGTCAGCGAGGAGAACCCAGAATAAGGTATCAACATCGAGCTGAGCCGTATCATCATTCCCTACGATCTCTATTGGACTACATCGACATGCGTTATGCCGACTTAACCCAGCGCATCGCCGGCGAATCAGTGGACACCTGGGCAACCCATTACGAAGCAATGCATCGCATGGATGCGGGCGAAGACATCTTCCTTCTAAGCATTGGCCAGGAAAGTGACATGCTAAGCCCGCCTGGTGTAGTCGCGGCCGGGATTAGTAGTATCGAAAACGGACGCCATCACTATACTTCCGTCGAAGGAGATCGGGCATTACGCGAAGTCATCGCACAACGTCATGCTGAACAAAACAACAAAGATATAGATCCCGATTGCGTTACCGTATTTTCTGGTGCACAGAATGCGTTGTTCGCTACGGCACAAGTATTGTTACAGGCGAGCGACGAGGTGATATTGATTGAACCTTATTACACCACGTATCCCGCTACCGTCACTGCAAGTGGAGCGACGCTGGTACCCGTAGTGTTGACGCCCGAGGAGTCATTTCAACTGGATGCGCAACGTGTGATAGAGGCTATCACGCCTCGAACTCGCGTTATTGTGATCAATTCGCCCAACAATCCCACCGGGGCCATCTACACGAGAGAACCATTACAGGCATTGGTAGATGTTTGCCGAGAACGAAACATATGGCTGGTGTCAGATGAGGTTTACATGGATGTTGTTGAAGACCCGACGTTGTGCCGGCCATTTGCCCTAGACGGGGCTGAAAACGTGGTGATCAGCATATCCAGCGTTTCGAAAACCCACCGCATGACGGGCTGGCGGGTCGGTTGGGCTATCGGGCCCAAAGAAATCTCACGACATTATTACAACTTAAACATGTGCATGATTTACGGCCTACCCGGCTTTACCCAAGAAGCGGCGCTGCATGCGCTGCGACACGAACACGAAGTCACGAGCCAGATCACGCGACGACTCGCCAAACAGCGTGCGGTAGTGATCGAAGAGCTCGAATCCATAGCCGGCACCGAGCTCTACCGCGGCGGTGGCGGGATGTTTGTGATGATGAATATTGGTTCGCTCGGCGTAGACGCCATGGATTTTGCGGCTGGATTGTTGGATGCAGAAGGCGTTTCCGTGCAACCGTGTAATGGTTTTGGTGAAAATTGTGGCAACTTAATAAGGATAAGTGCAGTCTTAAAAGAAGATAGCTTGCGCGAAGCCTGCAAGCGAATCGTGCGCTATATCGCTCCCGTCACGTAACCCAAACGCTGATGCTGGGTGGATAAGCCGGCAGGTCAAAGCGATCTTTGGTTACTCGCTTTTCCTCAATAGCACTACATCTTTTTCAAAGAAACTAGCTTTAGAGCCCCACTGGCTACCCAGCCATTCAAACGTACTGCGCGAAAAAAAACCGACATGTGTCATATCATTTTTATAATGCCATGTTGCGAACGCCTCCCGCGCAGGCGCCAGCTTCGTCATGACACCCAATGTGCCGCCGGGCTTTAGACAAGCCCATAATCGATCAAGTTCTGTTCCCGGCTGGTGTAGGTGCTCCACCACCTCGCTCGCAGTAATAAAGTCGAACTGTTGTTCCCAAACCGATTCGTTCTTCGCGTAATAAGGATCATAGATAGCCATCGAATGGCCCGCCTCCTCAAACATTTTTGATAGCGTTGGTCCAGGACCCGACCCGAAATCGAGCCCGCGACTTTCCGGTTGCAATAGCGCTTGCACAGGGATGAATAGGCGATTTAGAAACTGACGATAGCCTGCGTCGTCCGGTGAGTTTTGATGTTGATCATATCTTTGCTTTTCTGCATCGCTGGACAAATAATAAACCGATGGCACGAACACCAAGTCACAAGTGCGACACTTAAGATAGCTACGGCGAGAATCTTCGAAATACGCTTCCCCGTCTCGGGTCTGACATAACGGGCAGGTTTGACTGCTCATTGTCCGCCGCGTGTTTGGTGCTAGACAACAAGACTACGCGGCGCACCATGGAGAAATGCGCGAATGTTGGCCACAACCTCGTGCACCACCCGCTGACGCGTTTCCCGACTGGCCCAAGCAGAATGCGGCGTAACGATGAGGTTTGGAATGTCAGCTGCCAACAACGGATTGCCGTTGACCGGCGGCTCTTCGGTCAACACATCCACACCAGCGCCACCCAGGTGACCGGCCCGCAATGTTTCCACTAATGCTTGCTCGTCGACGATGCCACCGCGTGCGGTATTGATAAGCACTGCATCGTGCTTCATGAGCGCAAGTTCGCGCGCACCGATCAGACCTTGGGTTGCTGGCGTCAGCGGGCAATGCAGACTCAATATATCGACCTGCGGCAATAGCGTGTCTAAGGGCACGCGGTCCGCCTGTGCGGCACCGCCGGGCCGTTGGGCGACCAAGATCTTCATCCCGAAGGCTTGAGCTATGCCTGCCACGCTCCGCCCCAACTCACCGTAGCCAATAATTCCAAGGGTCTTGCCTTTAAGTTCACGTATCGGATAGTCCAATAGGCAGAATTGGCGTGCCTGCTGCCAGCGGCCGTCCAACACGGCGCGATGATAATCCGAGAGTCGTGTAGTGAAGGCCAAGATGAGTGCAAACACGTGTTGGGTGACGGCGGGTGTGGCGTAGCCCCGCACGTTGCTAACCGGGATGTCCAGCTGTTTCGCCGCTTGTAGGTCGACATTATTGGTACCGGTAGCAGCGATGCATACGAACCGCAGCCGAGCAGCCGAACGCAAGGCCGCCTCATCCAGCATCACTTTATTGCTGATCACAATGGTGGCATCAGCAATGCGATCGTGCACTTCCTTTTTGCTGGTGTAGTCGTAAACCCGCCACTCAGAAAAGATGGACTCGAGATCGTCAAACTCGATGTCGTTGGTATCTATCGTGGCACGATCGAGCAACACCCCAAGCATGGTGTCAGCTTTCTTGTTCCCGGGCATAACGCCAAGCTTAACATGGCTTATTGCATAGCGTGTTCGGTTGGCTTGGCAAAAAAATTGCCGCCCTTGCGGGCGGCATAAGGGGCACTTGGGAGGCCCCAGGAGGGTTCTATCGTTAGCTTGTGCGAGCAGGACGTAAGCGCATCGCAAACCAAGCGAAAACCAATCCTATCAACGCTAGGCCGAAAATCGTGGCCGGTTCGGGTGTGGCGAAGCCATTGAACTGGGATGGTTGACTCTGCGACGACGCAATCGTGTTGCCATAAGCAAGGTGGCTAACGCCCTTAACTTGGGCTAGCGGCACCGGACGAGTGAGAGTTTGCGCCGGGTTGTTGTTATAGATCTTGTTAGTAACGGCAACAAAGGCAGTCCAACGTGTCACCAAAGAAAAATCAAGACCCAGCTTTGTCACGTGCTGCTTTAGCAGATAATCAGGCACACTACCCTCGCGCAAGAGGATTGGCGTCGACAACAAGCGCATGGAATCCTTGATGGCAGAACGCGCCCAAACCAGTGCTACGGCATCGCCGTGGTCACTTTGCTTTGGTAGTTTGACTTTCAGAGGTAATACCGCCTCACGACCATTGACGAGACCATGAACTTTGATCTCGTAGTCTCCCGGTTTGGCGTAGCGACCCTGTACGCGTAGCGACTGTCCCGCGAATAGGTCTGGTATCAACGTGGGTGTCATATCGGTGGGTCTTAACTTGCCCCAATCGATACGAATGTCGATCAATACCGGTGATTGCAAACGTTCGGCCAGTTCAACTGCAACTTCTTGCACATCCTCGGTGGGATCCATATAGCGCGTGAATCCTCGACCCACGCGCCCCATCTCCGACATGAGAAAGCGATTAACGCCAGCCCCTACCCCGAAGGCGAACAAACGTGCCGAACCGATATGTTTGTGAATTAGGCCTAAGACTTCGGATTCGTTGCCGATGTAGCCATCGGTCAAGAAGGTCACAAGTCGGATTGATCCGGGTGGCACCGGCGCCTGTAACGCCTGCAGAATGCCGGATGTCATCATAGTGCCGCCGGAACCACGCAAACTATCCGTATAGCGAATCCCTTGTCGAATATAGCCAGGTGTTGCCGGCAAGGGCGTAGCAGAAAACTCGGTGGCGGCGTCGCTGAAGCGGATGATGCGAAAGGTATCGTTAGGACGTAACTTGCGGAGCGCTTGGCGCATGAACGCTTTGCTTGCCTGCAACGGAAGACCAGACATCGAACCCGAGCAATCGAGTACGAAAACCATTTCCCGGGTCGTAATATCGGAAACGGCGGGGGTGGCAGGGGGCTCAATCAGCAGGCTGAAAAAACCACCGCGCTCATCCTTGTACGACAACAGCCCCGCTTGGCTGGCGTCTCCCGCTAACCCGTAGCGCAAAGCAAAGTCGCGGTTATCGATGATGCGGCCTTTGGCTAAGGTGATACTTCGGCGCTCGACCGACAGGGCTTGTATATCGAGCTTATGCGTCGCGCTCTCGACTTGGCGAATTGGCATGCTGCCATTCATGGTAATTTCTATCGCCACGCGATCAGGCTCAATCTGCGCCGGTATATCTAGGCCGGCTACCGGCGGGTAGGCCGGCAACGTTTCCAATTCCCACCGGCCGAAGGAAGCGTGGCTATTCACCGTGCTGGCGAGCGAGTATGCACCGTCTTTCCAGCGGGGTACGCCGCCGATGATGTAATCTGCCGTGCTCGCGGGATCGACCCCCACTTGGGCTTCTATGATTTCTTCGGCGTCGGGCGGGGCCCCGGTGTGCGTTGGTTGAAAGCGTGGGCCCACAACTAACGGTATGATCATTTCATAGACGCCATCGACCTTGGCCAACGTCTGTACATACCGCAACGTCACCTTGATAGGCAGACCCGGCATGAGGTTAGCGATATCCTGAGTGAACATGTTGGGGCGCTGCTGGGTTAGCAACGAAGCACTGCGACCTTCGCGTTTGGCCGTATTGAAGGTGGCACGTGCTTGCTCGATGCGTTGGATATCGGCGTGAACCGTCTCATCGCCCACTTGCATAATCATTTCGTAGACCGCCGCGTCTTTATTTAGCGGAAATAAATAGGAAGCATGGATGGCGATGGTCAGGGGATTGACGAAGTTCTGGGTTACGCTCACGGTCGCGAGATCGCCTTGGATATCCGCTTTGATATCGGTCTTCAGAGTCGGAAAGAACACCGTCTCGCCGTCGACCCGCGCTTGCACGCGACCACCCAAACGCTCGTCCAGTGTTGTGGTTGCATTAGCCGGCATAACAAGTACAACGGCTAGGAGTAAAAAGGGGGTTAGAATTCTTGGCGTAACAACACCCATGACGTGGGCCTCCGTCGCTTTGGATTGAATGGAATCGGGAATCGGTCACAACCGATGTGCTACGCGAGTCTGTGGCACGGACAAATCCATTGCCCGCACCACAGCCGCGTCCCAGGCCGCTAGCGTCTGAACCGGTACCTGCCAGGGTGCGATGCGCTGGACCATACTCCACGTGGCGCCCGGCGCTTGTAACCATCGCCAGACCGCCTCGGCAACACTAGTCGCAATCTCGCCGCGATCGGAAACAAATGTTACTGATACGCGCCAGCGATTACCGTCGGGGTCCTCACTGTGATATACCGCCGTCGGCAGCGGCTGCTGCGTCATGCCGAGATAGCGCACCTTGTGGCCGGCGCCGGCGAGACATTCATCGGGGGCGTGTAAGTGACGTAACGGCGCCGACGTACTTACGACCAATAGACTGTAGGGGCCATAGCTTGCACGCGCGGCGCCGCCGCCATAGCGCGTAAAGTAATGCCGCTCGATGTTCGAAAGATGGCCGGGCACGGCGTAGAAGTCACCAATACGAGCTGGCAGTTCTGGCGCCGAGATCGTGCGTGCTACATCAACCGGACGCGCGTGCAAGTTTGTGATAAAGATGGCGACGACAAGAAAAGCCAGGCCCGCGAAACGTGTGCGCTGCCTTGGTTGGAACAGTGGAAAACGAATCTGCGCGGCGGCAAACGGCGGGTCCCAAAGCAGTCTAGGTGTGTACAGTGCCCACAGCAGCACTGGCGCGGCACCAAGAGCAAGGGCCGTTAGCCCAATGGCCTCGTGCCAAGGTGACGCCATTACATCAACGCCGCCAAAGCTGCCCGGGTAAGCGAGCCCCACCGCCAACACGACGATGCGCAGGACATTGGTGACAACGGCGGCAGCCAGTGTAATAGCAAACCCAAGCCCGGCCTGGCGCAGGGTTGGCTGGATGAGCGCGGACAAAACACTGAACAGCAGTAACAACAGCAACAGACCCCGAGCACCAGAACAGGGCAGATCAACCAACACATCTCTTCCAGCCAACAAGATGCGAACACCTTCGCACTGCACCGAATCGAAACCCGTCTTTAGCACACCACAGGCACCGGCGGCCGAAACATGTTGCAAACCAAAACCGATCGTGCGCTGAACAATGCGTTCCAGTGGAAGCGAGAAGGCAAACAGTAGCGCTAGCCAGCCTGGTGATAGCGCGCGAGTACGCGCGTTGAGTTCAAACAACAGACCAATCGCATAGACGTCGAGCACCAATGCCAACGCACCGATCACATTGACACCCATTAGCTGGCTGATCAGGCGTACGCCGGCGGTAATGGCAAGTAGCCATAACGCTCGTCGGCGACTCGCCGTGGTAACCCAGCGTCGTTGGCTGGTCACGCTCCAAACAAACAGTAACGCCGCCACAGCAAAAACCAGCCAGCCATGCGAACCATAGGCCGGGTCGATCCATGTAGTTATCAACCAGATGACAGGATGGACGGCCAGAATGACGACCCCGACCGCAAAGAAGATCTGATAACTAAACAAAGATTGCAGGGTTCTGCTGTACATACGATTGACTCGTTTGCCCGCAGAAAAGTATGGATCCCGGCTGTGCAGAATGAATGGCGAGGCTGAACAAATACTTTGGAGATTTTGTGCAGATTTTGTGCAAGCCGAAGAAGCAGCACCATAGCCTGCTAAACTATGCCCTAGCAGGCTGCTGAAAAACTATTTTCAGCGGCCTGATAGAGCGGTGCACGGAGGCACCGCACATTTTTCAAACACCGATGTGGTTGAAAAATGGAGCAAAGCAAAAACCACGCTTTTTGCTTTGCGAGCTGAAAAAGGCCATGGAAGGGCTTTTTCAGCATCTTCCTAGAATCACTCAGTTCACGGGATTAGCAGTGCATACACAAAAAGTGCTTGTCGTTGACGATGACCCTCACATCCGCGAAGTCGTGCGCTTCGCGTTGGAAAAGGCAGGGTTCGACATCAGTACCGCTGAAGATGGACAACAGGCGCTCAACTGTTTCGCTGACCAACAACCGGATTTGGTTGTTTTAGACATTATGATGCCGGAGATGGACGGCACTGATGTATGTCGCACGTTGCGCCGTCACAGCACCGTCCCGATTGTCTTTCTTTCATCTAAAGATGATGAGGTGGATCGCATTATCGGATTAGAACTTGGCGGCGATGACTATGTAACTAAACCGTTTAGCCCACGAGAGCTTGTGGCTCGTGTGCGTGCGGTACTCCGCCGTACCGACTCTCAAGCCGAAGCACAGACCGATTCAGATGTGGCAATGCGTATCCTAAAGAACGGTGCGTTAACGCTCGACCAAGATCGATTCATGGCTTATTGGCAAGAGCAGGAGATTATTCTAACCGTGACTGAGTTCGGGATTCTGCGGACTCTGATCACACATCCAGGCAAGGTATTTACGCGCGACGAGATCATGAATAGCGCATACGACTTTCACAACATTGTCAGCGACCGCACCATAGATAGTCACGTGCGCCGCCTGCGTTCTAAGCTAAACGCCGTCGGCGCAGATCTCATAGAGACCGTGCATGGGGTGGGCTATAAATTGCGTGCCTGTTAGCACTTGATCGACATGTCCTGGCGCCCGCGTTTACGTACAGTGTTGGTGATCGTGAACATCGTGATCCTGGCGTTACCACTTGGTGGTATCGCGGTGTTGCGACTCTATGAAAGCGCTCTGGTACGGCAGACGGAATCAGAACTCATCGCCCAAGGGGCCTTTGTTGCCGCTACCTACAAGGCTGCCCTCGCCCGCACGCTCAATGAGGATGTTTCCGGACAAATAACCTCATTAGAGCCGTACGGCGTCCTCATGACATCCGAGTGGATGCAGGAGAAAGGATCGACCGAGCGTTGGCAACCACGCGCGGCCGGTCTCGACTTGGCTGTGGATCGCATCCAACCGCCACCGCCAGATGCCATTCGCTTGTCGCTCCCGGCCGATCCCGCCGCAACCGTAGCCGGCCGCGAGATCATGCCGGTCATCCAAGACGCGCAAGTTGTCACTTTGGCCAGCATCCGAGTCATGGATTACAAGGGTATTGTCGTGGCTTCCACTGGCGAAGAGCTAGACCAGTCGCTTGCGAATTGGAGCGAGGTCGCACGCGCGCTTGCCGGTGAACATGTAAGTTCACTACGTAAACGTGTCTCCGACGAACCCATATCGCCCCTACATTCCATCAGTCGCGGTGCACGGGTGCGCGTTTTGGTCGCCATGCCCATTGTCGAAGAAGATCGCGTATTAGGCGCGGTTGTGCTGTCAAGAACGCCGGCCAACATTGCGCAGGCACTTTATGGCAAACGTTATCCACTATTCTATGGGGCATTGGTACTGCTCATCGTTGTGTTTGCCGTTTCACTTTTTACTTCGTTCACTATCAGCCGCCCAGTGAGTGCCGTCATCAGTCAGGCAAAACGTGCGGCGCGCGGAGAAAAAGGTGCGGTAACACCCTTGCAACAACCGGTTACCAAGGAGATCGCGGAATTGTCGGACGCGGTAGCACAAATGGCGCACACACTGGAACAACGCGCCGACTACATACGCGATTTCGCATCACATGTATCACACGAGTTCAAAACGCCACTTACGTCCATCCGGGGGGCCTTGGAACTGTTGCATGAACATGCCGATACCATATCTGAGACGGAGCGTAACCGTTTCTTGCAAAACCTCACCGACGATGCCGAGCACTTAGAACGCTTGGTGAAGCGATTGTTGGACCTAGCGCGGGCCGATGTCATGCAGGTGGGGGAAGAGACTGCTAATGTTACGCACGTGCTTGAGCGCACTGTCGAGCGCTACCGGCGACTGGGGCTAGCGGTAAACATCGAACCCGCTAGCGAGGACGTTATAGTCGCCATGAGTCCGGAGATCCTGGAGAGTATTGTCTCCAACATTCTGGACAATGCGCGCCAACACGGTGGAGATGACGTTACCGTGAACATTCGCCTCGACCAGATTCAGGTAAACGACAAGGTGCAGGCAAAAATCGTTATTGAAGATGATGGGCCGGGTGTCTCCGAGGCCAATGCTACGCGTGTCTTTAAACCGTTCTTTACTACCGCCCGCGCAAGGGACGGCACCGGTCTGGGGTTAGCGGTTGTGCGATCGCTAATAACTGCGCATGGCGGTAGTATCCGGCTGCGCTCCTCGAACGTCGGCGCCGCATTCGAGCTGCAATTGCCAGCCACGTCAAACGCTTCGTAGTTGGGTTAAACCACCAGTCGGCGGCGGGTAAGGATCACAGCGATGTAGTAGCCAATAACCGCGTAAGCCAAGAGCACTGAAATATGGAGCGCGACGTCCGTAAGCGGCTGCCCAACTATGAGCGGCCGTGTCAACGCTACTGCGTGGGTGAGCGGCAATACTTGAACGAACCGCTGCACAAACTCGGGCAATACATTAGTCGGGTAGAAAACACCACACACGATGAACATGGGCGTAATCACCAACGTAAAGTAGTACGCGAAGAAATCATAACCTTTGGATACGGACGTCATTACCATGGCGGGACCGGCAAAACACAAACCAATTAAGAACACTACCGGCAAGACCAACACCGCACGCATGTCGGCCACCGCGCCGAGGATCGCCGCTACCGCCAGGATAGCGATGCCGTTGATAAGGCTTTTTGTGGCACACCAAAGCATTTCACCGGCCAGGATGTCGTCGACCTCGGTCGGCGTTGCCAGCATGGCATCGTAGGTCCGTTGCGGCACCATACGGGTATAGACCGAATACATGCCTTCGAACGTGGCGGTAGTCATGGCCGATGATGCAATGATGCCGGAGGCAAGAAACGTCAGGTAGTCCACACCCGCCATCTTGCCGATAAATAACCCAAGACCATAGCCAAGTCCTAGCAAGTAAACGAGTGGCTCGCCAAAGTTCATCATGAGGCTGGGGCCCATGAGCTTGCGCCACACCAAGATGTTACGTCGCCACACGCTGACCGACCGGCGTTTTAGTCGCGGTAGACTCAGGTCTAACATGTCAGTCCTTCAATTCCCGTCCCGTCAACTTCATGAAGACATCCTCGAGATTCGCTGGGCGGTGTAAGAACACAAGGTTGTCAACGCTGTCGATTTGCTGTATCAGTGGCCGCGCATCATAGGTGTAACAATAAACGGTATCCCCGACTATTTCGGTGCGACAATCGACACTACCGTCCAACAGTTCAGCCGCCATATCGGCGGCACCACGCAGCTCCACCACTTCCGGTTCAACATGCCGCTTAACCAGCGCCCGCGGCGGACCATGATCGAGAATCTTGCCATGATCCATGATTACCAAATCGTCGCAAAGCCGTTCCGCCTCTTCCATGTAATGCGACGTCAGCAACAACGTCTTACCAGACTGCCTGAGGCTTCGCAGGCGCGCCCAAACCATATGCCGCGCTTGCGGATCAAGTCCGGTAGTAGGTTCATCAAGGACGATAAGTTCGGGATCGTTAATGAGCGCCCGGGCGATCGTTAGCCGTCTTTGCATACCACCTGAGAGCGTCGTAATCTTCTTGTCGGCGCGGTCAGCGAGTTCGACAAATTCCAGAAGTTCCTTAATGCGACGATCAAGCGCTGGTTTGGGGACATTAAAATATGAGCCATAGATACGAAGATTCTCGACCACCGTGAAATCTGGGTCGAGGTTGTCTATCTGTGGTACCACGCCCGCGCGCTGGCGGATCTCGCTGCCTCGCTGTCGTACCGGTAGTCCAAACACATGCAGGTCACCGGCGTCGATGGGCGATTGTCCGAGGATCATTCGCAGGGTAGTGGTCTTGCCGGCACCGTTAGGGCCCAGAAACCCGAAACACCTCGCAGGCGGAACCGAAAACTCGATGCCCTTAACGACGGTTTCGTCTTGGAAACGCTTAGTGAGCCCGCGGGCCTCGACGACCGGTTCGATACTCACGAAGGTTGGCGATCCCGGGTTGCTTCTCGAATGGCCTCGACCGTAGGTGAACACACGCGGCGCTGTTTGACAAAACTTATCGCCTCATCCAATTGCCAATCCCGGCACCAGACTAGCCAAGCGATGACTACCGCGGGGGCCCGACCGATACCAGCCGTACAATGGACATAGACACGGTGCTGCTGCCCAACAAGCGTGTCTAGGGCGTTGACGCCGTTAGCGAGCTCTTTTCGCAAATCGATGGGATCAAAGTCTGCAATAGGTACGCGAGTAAGGTGCATGTCGCATTGTTTGTAGTAACCGCTGACATGTGCCCAATCTATACCCCAGGTCTGCATATCGCTATCGGTCTGCAGATTAAGTACGGCGGTAATGCCTAGTACTTCTTTGAGTTCATCAATATCATCGCTATCCTGGAGACAAGTGCCGACAAAGATGTCATCCCGGATCGCGTTGTAATGAATCATCGCAAATATCAAACAGAGAAATCGATTCCCTGGGCCAATGGAAGTTCAGTGCCCCAGTTTATCGTCGTTGTCTGACGACGCATATAGGCCTTCCACGCATCAGAACCCGCCTCACGACCACCACCGGTTTCCTTCTCACCGCCAAAGGCACCACCGATTTCCGCCCCTGAGGTGCCGATATTGATATTAGCGATTCCACAATCGCTGCCTAACGCAGACAAAAATCGTTCGCCGTTTCGCATGTTCTGGGTAAATATCGCCGATGATAGCCCCTGCGGTACCCCATTATGCAACGCGATGGCCTCATCCAACGTCTTATACGTCATGATATATAAAATGGGCGCAAAGGTTTCACGCTGTACCAGCGGCCACTCGTTTTGCGCGCGAACGATGGTCGGCTCGACAAAATTGCCAGGCCCCTGCTTCACGTTGCCACCATAGAGTACTTCGCCCCTCTCGGCCTTTGCCTCTTCGATAGCGGCCTTGTAACCCGCTACCGCCCGCTGATCGATCAATGGACCCAAGAGCACGCCTGGATCTAGGGGGTTGCCGATAGGCACTTGTTTGTATGCGGCCACCAGTCGTTTGGAGAGCTCATCATAAATCCTTTCATGGACGATAATGCGACGCGTCGTCGTGCACCGTTGCCCGGTCGTACCGACCGCGCCAAACACAATAGCGGGAACCGCAAGTTCCATGTCGGCGGTCTCATCGACAACGATGGCGTTGTTGCCACCCATTTCCAGAATTGTCTTGCCTAAGCGCCCGGCGACAACTTGCGCCACGTGTCGGCCAACCGCGGTTGAACCGGTAAAAGAAATCAGCGGGATGCGTTTATCGTTAATGAAACGATCCGATACGGCCGACGGCGCAGTGGCCACGATGAGTGAAAATATGCCCTGATAGCCCATGGTTTCCATGACGCCGTTACAAATGTTTTGCACCGCGATAGAAGTAAGCGGTGCCTTGGGCGAGGGTTTCCATATCACGACATTGCCGGCGACAGCGGCAATAAGCGCGTTCCACGAATAGACCGCGACTGGGAAATTGAACGCAGTGATTACACCGACCAGACCAAGCGGGTGCCATTGCTCATACATACGATGCTGCGGACGCTCAGAGTGCATGGTCTTGCCATAGAGCATGCGTGACTGGCCAACCGCGAAATCGCCGATATCTATCATTTCCTGCACTTCGCCGTCACCCTCGGCCTTGATCTTGCCAACCTCGAGTGAAACCAAGCTGCCGAGCGCGTCTTTTTTTGCACGCAACTCTTCCGTTATTAGCCGTACTATCTCACCCCGCCGTGGGGCCGGCACGGTACGCCATTCATCGAACGCCGCCTGTGCATTTTCGACTACGGTCTCATAGTCCCGCTCGGTACAGACGTTAACCTGTGCGATAAGCTCACCGGTAGCGGGGTTGTGGACGTGCAAGGCGTCAGTATCGGTGGCCTTCGACCAACCAACACCTGAATGGGCGCCAGGATTCCTTGCTTCTATGCCCAATGTCTTCAAGAAATCCATAATCACCTCCTTGTAACTATCCAAAAACAAACGAATATTCGGACGGGCGGCCAGGAAACCATGGGCCCTGCAATCGTCCGGAATCGAACCGTAAAAAGCGAGACGTGGGACCGCACCCAACCGCAGCCTGTCGGGCCATGCCGTTAGGCTGTGCACTCCTCAAAGTCTAGGCCCAAATCCGCAGGTTTTGACGCTGATCACAGATTCTTTGCCCTCCTTTAGAGCATTGCGCTGCCTTCATCATTATACGACCGACGCTTTGGCACGCCTTTTGTACCCTTTTCGGCGGACATCAAAACGAGAGTAAGGGATGGCTTGGCAAAGACCATGGGCAAAAGCGCCTGACGGCGAACATCAGATCGGGGAGGCCAATGACACATGCGTCACAACCCCCACCCGGATTATTGGCGCCGCCATCGGCATCGGCGCCCGAGATACCGGCTGCCAATACGGTCCTGACGGGCTGTGTGAAGCCGGGATTATCGATAGGCTGCAAGGGCTTTCACCTGCCATCGTCTGGGACCGCTTTGTTCGGCCCGATATGACCATTGAGGACAGCGATGCGCTCGCTCAGATCGTGGCATTCTGCGAGCGGTTGGCGACCGTGGTCGGTCCCATTGTGGCCCAAGATCAGCGGCTGTGGGTGGTGGGTGGCGATCACTCCTGCGCCGTCGGTACTTGGAGCGGCGCGTCCACCGGCCTAGACGGTCCCTTGGGATTGATCTGGGTGGATGCCCATATGGATAGCCACACGCCCGCCACTAGCCCTAGCGGCGCCGTACACGGCATGCCTTTAGCCTGTCTGTTGGGGTACGGGCCACCATCTCTGGCGGAGCTTGGCGGGCCCCGCCCCAAACTACGGCCCGAAAACGTCTGCCTGGTCGGGGTCCGAAGCTTCGAGCCGGAAGAGGCCCGCCTGCTGGATGAGCTCGGGGTACGCATCTTCCACATGGACGAAGTTGAACGTCGCGACTTGAGCGTGGTCATGCATGAAGCCCTGGATCGATGTCAGCGGCAAACAGCCGGGTTTGGGTTGACGATTGATCTCGATGCGATCGACCCCCTCGACGCACCGGGGGTGGGGTCGCCCGAGAACGGCGGTATTTGTGGCAAGGATCTTGCAAATTCCCTTGAACAAATAGGCGATCATCCCAACTTGGTGGGTGTCGAAATTGCAGAACTTAACCCAGACAAGGATATCGACGGAAAGACAGCAGAGTTGGTTTATCGATTGCTGGCGTCTATGGTTGGGAAGTGAGGCGGATTATGAATACGATTATCGACCTTGAAGAGGACTATTGCGCCCATAACTATCAGCCCTTACCGGTGGTGCTTGTCCATGGCGAGGGTGTTTATTTATGGGACGATGAGGGCCAAAACTATCTGGATATGATGAGCGCGTACTCGGCCGTGAGTCACGGTCACGCGCATCCTCGACTGGTAAAAACCCTGATTGAACAAGCGCAGCGCCTCGCCGTTGTCTCGCGCGCCTACTACACCGACAAGCTCCCGCAATTCTTGGAGCGCATTTGTCTACTTACGAACCAAGACCGGGCGCTGCCCATGAATACAGGGGCAGAGGCAGTAGAGACCGCGATCAAGGCGGCCCGAAAGTGGGCGTATAAGGTAAAAGGGATCGAGAACGACAAGGCTGACATCATTACCTGTGCCGGCAACTTTCACGGTCGCACAATTGCGATTATCAGTTTTTCATCGGAAGCCCAATATCAGGATGGCTTCGGACCGTTTCCAGCCGGCTTCAAGAGCATACCCTTCGGCGATGCATCCGCACTGGAGGCCGCGATTACGCCTAACACGGCGGCATTCTTGGTCGAACCGATTCAAGGTGAGGCCGGAATTATCGTGCCACCGGATGGTTATCTCGCCGAGTGCGCCGAGATCTGTAGGAAACACAACGTACTTCTGATTTGCGACGAAGTGCAAACCGGTCTCGGGCGAACCGGCGAATTCCTCGCTTGTCAGCACGACGACGTGCAACCCGACGGCTTGATTCTGGGTAAGGCGCTGGGCGGCGGACTGCTGCCTATATCGATGTTTCTTGCGCGTGATGACGTAATGAGCGTATTCAATCCCGGTGATCACGGCAGCACCTTCGGTGGCAACCCGTTGGCGGCGGCGGTCGCATTTGAAGCGATAAGTGTGCTCGGTGAGGAAAAACTCCCCGAACGCTCTAAAGAACTTGGCGCCTACTTTATCGAAAAGCTACGATCACTAGACACACCGCTTATCAAAGATATTCGTGGCCGCGGTCTGTTCATCGGCATGGAGATCGACCCCGCCAAGGCAACCGCGCGCGCGGTCTGCGAAGAGCTGTTGCGCAATAGCATTCTTAGCAAGGAAACCCACGATACGGTCGTGCGATTTGCACCACCGCTCATTATCACCAAAGAAGAACTGGATTGGGCCTTCGAGCGAATTAAGAACGTGTTGGAAACAATGGAGCGGATGAACAGTGCCGCCTAGTTGCCAAGCATGTCCTAATACTGGAAAACACCAAAAGAGCTGATCTCCGTCCCCCACTAATCTGGAACCCAGTAGTTAAGGATTTACTCACCTCACCAGCGTCCACCTTATCAACCATGCTCAAATTCAAGAATCTGCTAGTCGCTTTATTGCTGATAACAGGGGCCGTATATGGTGGTCTGAAGGGCTATATCTATTACAAATTCAAGAACGCCGTCGACGATGTAGTTGCGATATCAGCACCCTTTGCAAGGATCGATTACGGTGGCCTTGGCTCGTCATTCGACGGCACCCTGACAGTGGAAGACATCGCGATCGCGCCTCGGGGATTCGACGATGAGGTTCAAATGCAGGCGGTTGAGATCCAGGGTCCCGGGCTGGGATTTCTGTTGAGTGGGGAAAAGCAATTCAAACGGGGCGAGATGCCTGAGAAGATGCGATTTGCAATGAAGGGTGTGCGACTGGATGTGGATGGTGAGTTGTTGGGCGCACTACGGGATGCACAGAGCTCCGACTGGGCACTAATGATGGGCATTCAGGATTCGAGCGCGTGCGGAATGGGACAGATCTTTGGCCCATGGAACATGCGAGAGCTGGGCTACGACAGTTTGGTGGTCGATGTTAGTGTGGACTTTAACTTTAACAAAGCCATCAACGAGCTACGCATGGAGATGGACTACTCGGCCCGCGGTATAGAGTCGACAAGCGTGCAGATGACACTCAGCGGGATGACGCCGTTAGCGGCGATACGTACGCGGGTGCAGCCGCAGCTAGATGATTTCACGATGAAATACAGCATGGAGCCGTCTTACGCGAGTAAGGCGATCGAGTACTGTGCCGAGGCGAACAAAAAGACGGTCGATGAGTTCATTCAGTGGATGGTGAGCAAGGACAATAAATATTATGCCCATACCCTCGGTATCGTCCCGGGCCCAGGGATTCGCGGTGCGCTTGAGCGCTTTCTAAAGAACCCCGGCGAGATTCATATAAGTGCACAGCCGTCGACCACTTTAGAGCCCAGTGGACTGCGGTTCTACAAACCGGCGGACATCATAGATCTGTTGGGTTTGCAGGTATTCGTCAATAACGAACCGGTACAAGACCTGAGCTTCCAGATGGCCGATACGCGCTCTAAGCGGAAGCGAAAGCCCAAATCGTTGGAATCAGCCAAGACCACTACCCGCGCGTCAGGTGATGTGCGGCGACCCACGATAGCATCGGCTCGAGCCAAGACATCATCGAAGCAAGGTACCGAAAGCTACCGTCGCGTGAATACGCGTGCGCTAAAGAATCATGTCGGCGATCGTGTACGCCTGTATACTACCGGCGGCATGCGACGCGACGGCTGGCTTACGGAAATACGTAATGGGCAGGCCGTCGTCGTACCGAACAAGTATGGCGGGGGTGTGTCGATCCACGTGCCGCTGTCGCGCATCAACAAAGCGGAAGTCCTTGTGGCCGATGAATCCTAATAGTATCTGCACTTAGCCGCAGCGCTCCAGCTGCGAAGAGCGCCGCCACTCACCTCGGACGTTGTCTCAATGTCCTACGACGAACTACGCTGTTGGATCGTATAGCCCAAGGTAACGCTCAAGAAAGCTCGGCTGCCTTTTCTCTCTACCGATCGTTTCGATGGCGTGTATGCAGCCGCACCCCAGAAGGATTGGAGTATGAGGTAGAAATCAACGTAAAATCTCTAACCACGCGGTCGGGGAGAACACCCAATAAATTGTGCACCTCTCACTGTAATCGTTAGCCGCACAAGTTGGCGCAAGTCATTTTTAAGCGAGGAGAAACAGATATGGGTGATAAGGGAAAAAGAGATAAAGGCAAAAGGGAACAGCAGAAAAAGGCCCTGCTTAATCCAAAGGAAAAACGAAAATTGAAAAGAGAGAAGAAGAAGAACTAAATTCCCAGTGAATCTTGTTCCGGTCGTCGTGATCGTTGGCGCGAACGACCGCTTTCTGATCCGCGGTCATGATGATGGCAATGTTTCGCGCAATCTGACATCGTGCCAGCCGGTATTCTTCGCTGGCGCGCAGGGATCGCGATTGTTTTTGCTGATCGAAGCTGACAATCTCGAATAACCGACGGAGAAAAAAATGACTGTGCTTCCTGAGCTAATCACCGAATACATGCGTCTTTCGACGCCGAATGTGTCCGATGCCCTCGATCGTCTGCATGTGGACGGCGCACCGCACGGTATTCTCCCGCTGTGGCCAGGCTGCAAAAAGATCGCGGGGCCCGCGGCGACCATGAAGCTGGTGCCCGTGGGCGAGGCCTCGGGATCGCCGGCAATGGGCTCGCTAGAGGCCGTGCGCGCCGCCCACGCGGGCGACGTGCTCGTCATCGATCATGGCGGTTGCATGGATGTGAACAGCTACGGTGGCATAGTCGGGTTTTCCACATTGCACCGCGGGCTTGCCGGCTGCGTCATCGACGGCGTGGCGCGTGATGTCGATGAGTATCAACAACTCGGCCTTCCGGTGTACGCGCGCGGGATTATCCAGCAGTCCATTCGAAACCGTTGTGCGTTCGCCGGTCATGGCATCGAAGTACAGCTCGCCGGCGTCACGGTTCGCCCCGGCGACCTCGTGATGGCAGACGACAATGGCATCGTGATTATCCCTCACGAGCAAGCGCAAGAGGTCTTGAAGATTGCCAAGGAATACAAGACCATCGAAGAGAACATCGTGCAGGCGATCGGAAATGGCGATGACCCGGTCGAGGCGCACGAACGAGTAAACTACGACTCGTTGACGACAGGCTCGCACTAAGCCTCGCCCACCATAACCAGGAGTTGGTCTATGTCCGTAGTTGAGCGCGCGCAAGTGCTGTTGCTTCAGTCCATGTACCATTCCGACGGTGAGGAGCTGCTGGCGCGCCACGTCGAGGTCCACCGCCTGCACGCTCCGACGCAAGAAGCGATCCATGATGCAATCCGGGCGGCATCGGCCGTGGTTGTGCGTTATCCGTGCCGTCTCAGCGGCGGCGCCATTCGCGCGGGAACGAACCTAGTCGTCATCAGCACCTCGGGGCGTGGTACCGACGCCGTGGATATCGATGCAGCCAGCACTCAGGGCGTCATCGTAGTCAATAACCCGGGCTTCGGCACGGTGCCAGTATCGGAGCACACTGTAGGGCTCATGCTCGATTTGTCGAAGCAGATCACGCGTTCGCACAACGCGGCGCGTCAAGACGAAGGTTGGGGTGAGGGCAGCAAGTCGACTCGTTTTGACCTCGAGGGGCGCACGCTCGGTGTCATTGGTTGCGGCCAAATCGGTACCGAGGTGGCGCGCAAGTGCGTTACCGCCTTCAATATGGAAGTTCTGGTTTATGACCCGCATGTACCGCCAAGCAAGGCGCAAGCGGCTGGGGCGACATGGGTACAGGATCTCATGCAACTGTTACGAGAAGCTCAGTTCGTTTCGTTGCACCCGGAGTTAAACGAGGAAACGCGCGGCATGATCGGCGAGGCCGAGTTCCAGCAGATGCGCCGAGATGCTTTCCTTATTAACACCGCGCGCGGCAAGATCGTGCAACAGCCGGCGCTGGTTCGCGCGCTGACGGAGGGTTGGATCGCGGGGGCCGCACTGGACGTGTTCGATCCCGAGCCACCACCACCAGACAGCCCGCTTTACGCGTTCGACAACCTCATCGTCACGCCGCACGTCGCCGGGCTCTCGATCGAGGCCAGGCGCGAGCTGGCCTTATCGGCGGCAACACAAGTGTTGCAGGTGCTACGCGGTGAGCGGCCGCCCAACGTGGTAAACCCGGACGTTTGGGATAAACTCGAACAGCGGCCGCCAGACTAAGACGGTTCGAACACCGACCCTCCAAGGAGTGCAGCTTGCCCAACATCGACCAGTTCGAGAGCCTGTTCAAGGCCGCCTCCAAGGCAGCTTACCGGTACGAGCGGCGGCGCTTCGAGAAGATCGCCGTGGTCACGGACCGGGACCAGGCGCAAGCCGGCGTCATTTGCGAGCGCGTCCGGCGCTTCCTGGCCGTGCTCGGTGATGAGCCCCAGTGGCTCGAGGTTTCCGGCGAGGAGAGCAGAACGGTCGAACAGTTGCTCGCCTTAGTCGATCGGGAGCGGCCGGACATCCTGGTCACCTACCGCAACCTGCACAGTGCGGCCTGGCAGTGGCCGCACAGCCTGGGCCGGCATTTGGACGTCCTCACCCAGGCGACTTCCTGCCCGGTGTTGGTGATCGCGCACCCGAACGACGAAGAGGCCTTCGAACGGTCGATGAATCACACCCGCGTCGTGATGGCTGCCACCGACCACCTGGCCGGTGACGGTAGTCTCGTAAATCACGCGGTGAGCCTGGTCGAGCCGGGCGGAACCCTAGTGCTCGCCCACATCGAGGATGACAGTACCTTTGAGCACTACATGAACGCCATATCCAAGATTCCGTCGATCGACACCGACAACGCCCGTGCGGCAATACTGCGCCAGCTACTCAAGGAACCCCATGACTATGTCGGCGCCTGTCGGGAAGAACTCGCGAAGCACGGTGTGGACGTGCGAGTCGAGGAGGTTGTACGTACCGGACACCGGTTGCGTGAATACCAACAGCTTATCGATGAGCACGCGGTGGCGCTTCTGGTGATGCACACCAAGGACGAGGACCAGCTGGCCATGCACGGCCTCGCCTATCCCCTGGCTGTCGAGCTCCGGCACACGCCGCTGCTCATGATCTGAGCGGCGGACCGGGAGCGACGAGGGACAATGTCGGTGGGAGCAACAACAGGTGCGGCCGTCATGCCGCCGCTGCAACACACCAGCGATGTATCCCTTGGGGTCACATTGTTCTTCGCGGCTATTCTGCTCGCGATGATCGCTAGCCTCGCACTCGAAGAAAAGCTCCACGCCAAAAAGTCGGTTATCGTCGGCCTGTTCGCCGTTCTTTGTCTGATACTGGGCGCCTTCATGGGATTGCTTCCATTCGGAGAGGTAACCCTGCCGAACGGGCACCAGGTCAAGCTGCCCGAGTTCATACCCTCGATCGACTGGGGCGTCATCACGATCATTCTTGGCTCGAGTATCTTCGTCGACGTGACCAGCAAGTCTGGGCTGTTCACCTGGATCGCCATCAAGATGACCAAGGCTTCGAAGGGCGATCCCTTCTTGCTTCTGATCTATTACGGTGTGATGACGGTCGTGTTCTCCGCGGTTCTGAACAATGTCACTGCCATGATCATCGTCGGATCTCTGAGCGCCGTTTCGCTCGCGAGGCTCGAGCGCATGGACAAGCTGCTTGGTTTCCTGCTCATCGAAGGCCTGCTCACGAACGTCGGCGGTCTGCTCACATTGATATCGTCGGTACCCAACATCATCTTGGGAACCACGGCCGGGATCGGATTTGTCACCTTCTTCATCAAGGCCTCTCCTTATGTGGTGGTGACCACGGCGGCGACCCTCCTGCTCGGCGCGAAGCTTTTCGGAATCCGTCGGCTGAGGCCGGAACAACGTCCGCTGGCCGCCGAGCAGGTGTCGGTGTTCGACGAGAAGGACGGTGTCGAGAGTATGGGTTTCTTCTGGTTCGCGAGCGTAATGCTCGCGCTGTTCATCGTCTTCATCGCCGGCGCCTCATTCGAGGGATGGGCCATCGGCAAGCTGGGCATGGGGTTTGTCGCCATGGCTTTTGCGCTCATCATGCTGATTCGTTACAAGGCCGAGGCGCACACCTTTTATAGCACTGTCGACTGGGACTTGATCCTGTTCTTCGTATTCCTCTTCGTAACCATTCACGTCATGGAGCAGGCGCAGGTGCTGGAGCTCATCGGCAAGGGGTTCGCGCCCATCATCGATCTCGGAGCTATCCTTGGCGGCGGTACCCTGCTCGCCGTTTCCGCTTTGGCGAGTAGCGTGACCGATAACATCCCGCTGGCGGCCATGCTTGCCAAAATTCTCTCCTCACCGAGCTTCGCAACGCCGGCCGATTCACCCCTATGGTGGTCGGTCATTTTCGGTGCCAACCTGGGCGGCAACCTGACGCCTATAGGCTCGGCGTCGACGCTGGTCGCAGTGACAGTCATGCACAAGCATGGCGTCGGCGTATCGTTCGCGCGCTTTGTCGTCATGGCGCTGCCCTATGCCGTGCTGCACATCCTCCTGGCGATCGCCTACGTGCTGGTGTTCCTTACCTAGGAGTCCGCTGGGCACCGTGGGCCGTCGAGAGACAATGGTGAGCGGGGGCACTCAACGTAGCGAATCGCTGCCCAGCGATGGGATTCATCCAGGAGGAGGAGAAAAACCGCCGCTTTGATCGCTGGCAGTCGACTAGAGCTTTGAATCCTTACGGCGCCGATGAAGACCACGAAAAGACAGCCGCTGATCAGCGTTCCATGACGTAAAGGCCTGGCGCCTCATCGAGTGGTGGATAGGTGTCGCAACCCATGGTGGGGGACTCAACCAGCGGCCCACACAGATCCGACAACCAGCTCACCCAATCCACCCACCAGGAACCCCGATGCGCGGGCCGATCCGAGATCCAGCGTTCGGCGTCATCG
>CAXMNC010000118.1:0-3542 GCA_964194625.1 Acidiferrobacterales bacterium | reverse complement strand
CTGGATTTCACCCGAGAGTGCGATGTCACGGCGTGCCCGCGCCGGCAGCCGTGTAGGATCCACCTCCCGCGCCTTGCACTCGTAGTATGTCGACGGGGCGATCGGCAACTGCGTGCAGATCGGCTCGACCCCGTATTCGGCTCGGTGCGCGTCGATGAACGACACCATCACTTCACTCGGCGGTCGAGCTCCGCCTGGGCAAAATAGGCCGACGCTTTGCGCAGAATCTCATTAGCTCGCTTAAGCTCACGATTCTCGCGTTCTAGCGCCTTGAGTTGCTCACGGTCCGAGCCAGTCATCCCGCTGCGTAGCCCTTGATCGCGCTCTGCTCGACGCACCCATTTGCGCAAGGTCTCAGGTGTGCAGCCAATCTTGCTCGCTATCGAACCGATCGCTGCCCACTGTGACGCGTGTTCCCCTTGGTGTTCAAACACCAGCCGGACAGCCCGCTCGCGGACTTCCGGTGAATATCTCGTCGACTTGTTCATAACTCCATCCTCTCAAGAAATGGAGTCTCCGGTAAACCCGGGGCGGTTCAGTTCTAGTTAAAATGTTGAACTCGTCGATGTGACTTCGAACCAGGTGGTCGGAGGTTCGAGTCCCTCCGGGCGCGCCCCAGCTCGGGCGCTCCTGCTTCACCTGAACGATCAGCTTCTCAATCTGAAAAGGCAGCTGATTGGCCTGCCGCTGGGGCCGTCGACTGCGGTCGGTGAGCCCCTCCAGGCCGCTGTCCTTGTAGCGATTGAACAGCTTGTATCCTGTTTTACGGGATATATCGAACTCCCGGCACAGCCCCGCCATCTTCTCCCCATCGAGCAATCGGGCCACAAACCGAACACGCTCATCCATCTTGTTACACTCCTTCCACGGCACTTTGCTCTCCCGCAAAGGCCTGAAGTGTTACCTATGTCTTCGGTATGGAGTGTTACCCTTCTCTCGGGAAGGGCACAGCCGCTTGCGATGATGCAAGCCCCGATCATTCTGCCACCCGTAGCTGATTCATAACTCCTTTGCTCTCATTTACGACCTTCAGGCTGCCCGACATGCGATCCACGTACTCGACCAGATGGTCACTGGAGAGGTGCGCATAGCGCCTCACCATCTCCACCGATTCCCAGCCACCGAGCTCCTGCAGGACGTGCAGCGGCGTCCCTGCCTGTACATGCCAACTGGCCCACGTATGGCGCTTATTCCGAGCTCGGAATAATGACGTAGATCGTGCCAGCGGAAGTCCTCAATTCCGGCACATTCAAAGGCCGCTCGCCCCAAGCTTTGGAGTTGAGCTGCTTAATCGGATTTCCCCGGTAAGTGAATACGTATGACGGATGCTTTCCAACCTGTTCGCGTAGCACCAATATTGCTGCCTCAGACAGTGGCACGGCAATCGCCCTTCGCCCCTTAGCCTGGTCCGGACGAATCCACGCGCATCGCCTGCGTAGATCCACTTGCGACCACTGCACCCCGGTGACGTTGGACTTGCGCAATCCCGTTTCCACGCTGAACGTCGCCAGTGCGCGAAGATGCTCCGGTAGCTCCACGAACAGCCTTTCGGCTTCCTCCCGGGGATCCACCGGATACGTCTTTTTGGCTCGGGTAGCATCCTGATCCTCAGTACCTTGTCTATCCACTCCCAGTCGCTCATCGCTTTTCGCAGAATGGCCCGAATCACTTCCAACATGCGATTGACCGTGGTATTTGAAACGCCCTCGGCCTTCTTGTGCTGAGCGATCCGGTTCAACAGCTCGCGGTCTATGGCACCGAGCGCAACCCCGTTCAAGTACCGATCCAGCCACCGCATCCCCGGTTGGGGGGTCTCGCCCGCTGGACGACAAACGAAGCTTCATGAAGTCATCGCATACTCCACTCCCCTTCGACCAGCCTGCCTTGGTCGCTTCTGAAAGTGCTATCCTCCTGCCGGATTAAGGCTGAGATCAGGCTTCTATGACATCTCGTTCAATTCACTGGCGGTCTTGCGTCCTACTCGTCCTGCTCGCCGTGGTTGTCGTCGGCTGCCAGTCATTGTCGCCGGATCCTGCCACCCCGCACCATGGCGTCAATAAGTTTAACAACCCCCACTCCCACGACCCCCATGGTCCCCAAGGGTGGTATGCCTTGCCCGATTTCCTCAAGTGGCGTTGGGAGCGTTTGACGGGGGGAGCGCCGGAGCCGGATGACGACGCCTACCAGGTGACTCTGGCCCACAACGATCCAGCCTACCTGAAATCAAATGGGCAAGATCCCACCCTGACCTGGATCGGCCATGCGACGCTCTTGCTCCAACTTAATGGAGTCAACATCCTGACGGATCCTCATCTCACAGAACGGTCCTCCCCGGTCTCATGGGCAGGTACGAAGCGCCTGGTCCCGCCGGGACTAGACTTCGAAGACTTGCCCGAAATCCACGTAGTGGTTATTTCTCACAACCACTACGACCACCTCGACCTTCCTACCTTGCGGCGCCTTTCGCAGCAATGGGGACCGGAGCGCAGCCCGCGAATCTTCGTGCCGCTCGGGATCAAGGCGTATCTGGAGAGCAAGGATATTCCCAACGTGGTTGAGATGGACTGGTGGGACCAGGAACGCTACAAGGGACTGTCGATCCATGCTGTCCCGACGCAACATTACAGTCGCCGCACGCCGTTCGATGGCAATCGGACCCTCTGGGCCGGGTTCGTCGTCATCAGCGATGATTTCCGGTTCTTGTTCGTGGGAGACTCAGGGTACTCGCCCGACTTCGAGGAGATCGGTGAACGGTTCGGGCCCTTCGATCTTGCGGCCATCCCCATTGGCCACGATGCGCCTCGCTGGTACGTGCAGGCGATGCACGTCGATCCAGAGGAAGCAGTGTTGGTCCATCGAGACATCCGAGCCCGTTGCTCGGTGGCCATTCACTGGGGAACCTTCCCGTTGCCCGGAGATGATCCATTGGATGAGCCGCCGAAACGGTTGCGGGCTGCGCTCTTGGAGGCAGGTATCTCTCAACGTGACTTCTCCGTGATGCGGCATGGGGAGACTCGTCATCTCCGTGCCGACACGTGCGAGGGCGAGCCAAAAAATACCACCACTCGCACCAACGACAAATAGGAAGGCGTAGCTGGTGCAGTGTCATCTGGAGAGTTGGCTAGCGCACCGTGAGGCCGATCCAGACCAAGACCCAGTCCCCGGGTACGTGGAGCGGGATTTTCGCCGTTATCTCGACTGCGGACTATTATGCCGTGGTTTCGGGCGTGCGATTACACACTATATCAGGGTGACGCGCTTGGTGAAACCGCGGGTGAGGCAGTTGCATCGCCGTCATCTCTGGCCGTCGTAATCGTCCGCGTTGAGGTAGAAGATAAATCCAACGCGAAAGACGTTGCAGCTGCTCAAGACATATTCAACGGAATCTCAATCAAGGGCAATCAATCTGCTGAGTTTCCGGCGTTGGATCTCCTGAGCGGATTTGACGAAGCAGTCGCTGCTGAAGGCTCTCGACGCATGGACGAGGCGCTCGCTGCGGTCTCCTTTACAGACACTGTCGTCGGCCCCGGACAAGAGCCAGG
>CAXMNC010000117.1:0-2672 GCA_964194625.1 Acidiferrobacterales bacterium | reverse complement strand
TCAAATCGTTCGCTATCGCTCACTGGGACGCGTAAAAAACGCGTGCGCTTTATACAAAACGTTAAGTGGCTTCGATACAGTAGTTAAAGACAATACGGGGAACGAGAGTGGCTCGATACTTAACAACGATACTGCTTGCGGTTGTATTTATAGTGGGCTGTGCTTCGATGGACACCTCCATGGGCTCGTGGGTGGGTCGCTCTATCGACGATGTTACTGCTGCATGGGGCGCGCCTGAGTCACAAATACATCGAACTGATGGTGGGGCTATGTATACCTGGACCACATTCAGCTCCAACCAGTACGGTGTTCAACAATGCCGACATTCATTCGTAGCTGATGCTTTAGGCAAAATAGTTGCGTGGTCTTATTCTGGCTGCTGACTCGCCGCCTAACACACGCATCGAACCGACGCGTTTGACACTAAGTGGATTTCCCCTGTGGTGTGCACGTGCGGTTCATGCGCGGCGTTAGAAAGCATCACTCTGGTAGGACTCACCTATAGAGTCGCCGATATTTCCACGGTGGATTAGGGATTGTCCTCTCGCCACAGGCCTAGTCTTTCATCCCGAGCCTTGTTTTCGGCCTCTGCGTAGAGCCGCCTGTCCTCTGGGCTTTGTTCGTGTTGATACTTCTTATAGTGCCAAGCAAGCCCCGCCTTAACTTGTTCGAGACACACATCGATCCCATCAAGTAGGACTTTCCCTACAATACGGCCATATCTATCCCGCTTTTGGTATTTCAACTGTGACTTGTTTACCTGCAACTATCGAAGCCAAGTGCTTGCGCGCTATAACGGAGAAACCTTAACTAGGAATTCGAGCCGGTGTAGCGATATTATTCTCGGGTTACGGCATGTGGGAGTTTTGCGGAGATTAGTTATGCACAGTCCTGCAAAGTAAGGCAAATTACGTAACGGGCACCCCGGTAGTTGGTTTCTAAACCAAATTGGGCAACCCACAAACTGATGGTTTGGGACTTGCCTGAGCGCAATACTGGTGGTTACCTTTCAAATCAGATAGGAGAACAAGCCATGAAGTGGTTCGTGATTACAAACAGAGTGAAATCCGGCAACAAATTCGGCAATGAGTCGGAGCCTAACGGAAAGATACATTTTCTGCAGAACGACCTTGCCACATTCCCCCGCAAAGACAAGGACCTCAAAGTCAAATATATCGGAGACTCAGACAGCAAGGTTGCATTGCGAAACTTCGTCAAACAAGTACAAGCGGAACTAAAGAATCGAGCAAAGATTCTCAAGTCAAAAGCGGGGCGTCTCGATAGACAAGATTCGCCCCCCAAACCATCGCTAGTTGTCTATGCGCATGGCTATAACAATGGCTGGACGGACGCGCTTGAGGAGTACTGTGAGTTGCGGCGAAACTTTCATAAAACATTGGGCGCCCAGGAGTATGAGGACCAGTGTCTGACCGTGTTATTCACCTGGCCAAGCGCCGGTAAAACGCTCGCTTACCTGGAAGATCGTGATGATGCTCGGGGGTCTTATCTGGCAGTGTCAAACATGGTGCATTTGCTTTTTCAGGTAACTAATAACCTAGAAGATTGTATTTCGAACGTTTCCGTCATTGCGCACAGTATGGGTAACTATGTATTTCGCGAAGCACTCACTGCACTGGTAGGTAGTTCTCGGGCGCCGGCTGGAACGTTTCTTGATCAATTTATATCGATCGGCGCAGATGTCGGCAACACTTCGCTTGAGCCCAATGGCAAAGGCTTCGGCATTTTCCGATTCAGCAACCGTGTATCCGTGTTTTTGTCGCCGGCGGATTCGACGCTGAGAAAGTCAAAACGCAAGAATGGGCGCGCGCGCTTGGGTCGGACGCTGTCGCAGGGCTTCCGAACTACCCCACGTAACGTATTGTTTGTCGATTGCAGGGAGTGGGCGAACAAGGATAGCCTGGAGGAACTTTTTGGAAAACGCGCGCCATCTGTTCACTCCTGTTATCGATCTGTGCCCGCGATTCTGACTGACATGTATCACACAATTCGGGCGGTCGATCGCGAGATGATTCCCGGTCGAGAGCCCATCGAATCGAATAAGCTATATCATTTGAAGGCGACGCTAGGGACGCGTAGAGAGAACAGTTGATGAAATGCCTAACCTAATAGACTAGACCGCTTACCTGCAACTATCGAAGCTAAGTGCTTACGAGAAGCCAATCCATACGCCTGCTTTCGTTCGGGTGCATCAATCCCGGCTAAACGGATTTTGTGGTCCTTATAGTTGGCATCGAGGACGTAGAGGGTATCGCCGTCCACAACCCTGCCGACCTTGCCGGTGAGGGTATCGGCAGAAACCCTTATCGAGAGAAATACAAGCAAGCAAACGGCAATTACACGGGCCGCACAACGCATTCCCTTATCCCTGGAATCCTGGATTTAAAGGTCTCACAAATCACATTATATTCGATCAGCCGTGCGTTCTGATTGCGTTCTTGGCGGGGTTGTGCTGGGATGGTTACGTCTTACGACGGGTGATGGATTTGCGGACGACTTAGTTTGCACTCAAGCCTGCCCCAATCGTACGAACCGCTAACAATAATCCCTCACCACCCGCCAGTTTGCTGTCCTTTCGCTTATGAGGGGTCTTGCCCTCCGTCCTTTAGTACGTACCACACCGGTATCTGGCCGTTACTGATACTGTGATCACG
>CAXMNC010000116.1:0-1525 GCA_964194625.1 Acidiferrobacterales bacterium | reverse complement strand
GAAATGTCGGCTCTGGGTAATGAGCGGGCATCCAAGCCACACGGTTTCGACGCCCGGAGCTGGGTCAAAAGCGGACGTTTCGGTGGCAAGTGGTCCGGTATACCCCCAGCTATTACTACTTTCGGCGCCGCGTCGTTTGGCCCGAGTTTAGCTGCCACCTCAACCGATCGACGCAACACACGCGTTAAATCTTTGTGCGGGCGTTTCAAATTGCAATGTCTTTCTGGGTCGTTCGTTTAGCTGACGGGCTATCTTGTTTAGATGAGCCTGGGAATGCGCCGACAAGTCGGTTCCTTTCGGAAAGTATTGTCTGAGCAACCGATTGGTATTCTCGTTTGAGCCACGTTGCCACGGACTTTGTGGATCACAGAAGTAGACATCAATGTCAGTTGCCAGCGTGAAGCGCTTGTGGTCTGAAAGCTCCTTTCCCCGATCCCATGTGAGGGACTTGTAGAGTTCCCCCGGCAGCTTCTGCGAATGCTTGATCAAGGCCGACACAACACTTTTCGTATCCTTGTTTGGAACCTTGGCCAACATCACATACCGCGAATGCCGTTCAACCAATGTTGCAATGTAGCTGTTCTTCGAGCCACCGATGAGATCGCCTTCCCAGTGGCCGGGAACAGCTCGGTCCTCGACGCAAGCCGGCCTTTCCCGGATGGATACGGCATCCTTGATCTGGCCAAGCCCATCCCGCTTTAGGCTGGCATGCCTGGAACGGCGTATCGTGCGTTTTGAACGAAGATATTGCATCAATTCCTTCTTCAGCACGCCGCGCGCCTGAACAAACAGGCTCCGATAGATCGTCTCGTGTGACACCTGGTTATGCTCTTCGTTTGGATACTCTCGCTTCAGCCAACCGGCAATCTGCTCCGGTGACCAATGAATTGTGAGCTTGTTTGATATTACACGTTGCAAAGGCTTGTTCGTTGCCAGCTTGCAAAGCTTTGGTCGCAGGGCGCGAACCCAGGCCCGGTCCTCGGCATCAACAGCACGGTATTTACCATAGCCGCCATTACGGCTGATCTCACGACTGACCGTTGAGGCGGGGCGGCAAAGCTCTCGAGCTATTGAGCGTACCGACTGCGAGCCCGCTATGCCACGTGAGATTATTTCGCGCTCAACAAGCGTTAGCGCCAACAGCGACCGTTTTCGCTCCGGCGGACGAATACCGCCCGTGCGAGAAAGAAACGGATAAATCGAGGATGAATCTCGGTCAAAACCGCGACCGATCGAACTCATTGACTCGCCACGCCGCCAGCGATCCCATATTTCGGCCTTCTGATCATGCGTAAAATAAATCCGACGCCTGTAACTCATGACAACACTCCATATCTTCTGTGAAGACCAAAGTGTTGCGTCGATCAATTGAGATCACCACCCATTCCAGACATTAATCGGGTCATCAGGATCCGCATGTTTGGGAGGCAGACGCCGATTGCGATTGGTCGATATAGGGTGCCGTCGCGGCCCTTGCGGCCGATAAGTCGCGCGGCGGTAACCCAGGGGCTAACGAGATAATTTC
>CAXMNC010000115.1:0-8653 GCA_964194625.1 Acidiferrobacterales bacterium | reverse complement strand
GGTTGCTGGAATTCATGTGGCGGCCCATCGATCACCTACGCATTGGGGTGGGTTATAACTACACGGACTTCTCTGACGATGAGTTCTCGAATAACGATTACTCGGTCAAGGGTTGGTTCCTGAGATTGCAGGGAGCGTATTAATAAAGAATAGGCGCCGAGTACAGGCGTGACTAGAATGGTATATCGTCGTCAAACTCCTCCACCATGTCTGCTGTCTTAGTACTAGCCGCGCGCCCGCCTTCTGGCCCACCTCGTCCACCTTCCGACTCATCGGGGGTCTCTTGGCCGACGTCGTCAGGGGCGCCGGCGCCACTACGTGAGCCCAGCATCTGCATGTCTGCGGCTACGATCTCCGTGGTATAGCGATCAGTACCTTCTTTATCTTGCCACTTGCGTGTCTGCAGTCGTCCACCCACGTAAATCTGCATTCCCTTTTTCAAATATTCACCAGCAATCTCGGCAAGCCGACCGAAGAATACAATCCGATGCCATTCGGTTCGTTCCTGTTTATCACCAGTGTTCTTGTCCTTCCATGATTCGGAAGTAGCGAGCGTAATGTTAGCGATGGCTTGCCCGCTAGCGGAGTAACGTACGTCTGGGTCCCTCCCAAGGTGTCCAATCAGCATAACTTTGTTTAGGCCTCGAGCCATGGTTTGTTCTCCATTGATGCGCCACGAATGTTCGATCCGTGGCAGTGGTGGATGGGCTATCTTAGCCAGATTCTATCTATGGCTCAATGGACGAACGTAATAACCGCAGTTTGCAGGCTTATACGGCATCTGGAGGATAACTGAATCTGTTCAAGGCCTCTTCATCGAGGGCGGTTAGGTCTATCTTTAGATATGCAACACCTTCTTCGGCAATGACCACAGCTTCGGTTACACCATTTATACTACCTAGCTCATGTGCCAGTTCCTGCGCCCTAGCTGGCTGCTGCTGCCCGACCCGAACGAGTCGGGTTGCGACATGCTCCGGCTCTTGCATTTTTAAAGCAACCAAGAACCAAAATATCAAGATTGCAAACGTAAAAACCCAGACGCCCACCGCATCGAATTGTCCATATAACCACCCTCCCAGTGCGCCGCCGACGAATGCGCCCATGAACTGGAAGGTACTGTACACACCGATTGCCGTGCCTTTGTAGTTGACCGGCGCGGCTTTCGAAATCAAGGAAGGTAGCATTGCCTCTAGAACATTGAACGCTGCAAAGAAAAGAAACAATGCGAAGGCTACTTTTAGAAACGAAAGTTGACTTTGTAAGAGTGCAAGCTGAGACACAGCCAAAATCAATACGGCGCCTGCCAGCAGTTGCCGGATGCAACGGTTTCGCTCTGCTAAAACTATCGCCGGCAACACGATGGCTGTCGATAGCAATACAACTGGCAGATACATCTGCCAATGATGTTGCAAGGGCAAACCCACTTTCTCTACCAACGTAAACGGCACTATCACAAATAACGCGGTCAATACACAATGTAAGACAAACACGCCTATATCGAACCGCAACAATTGAAAATTGCCAAGCACCCGTATGAACTGCGTAGGCATGGATTGTGTATCCATATGATGCATGCTACGCACCGGTGTCGGCACCCACACTAACAGTACACCAATACCCATAGCCGCAAGGACTGCCGTTAACCAAAAGATACCCCGGACACCAACGAACCGTTCGAGCACTGGGCCAAGGAGTATGGCCATAATAAACGATACGCCAATGGTCACGCCGATTATGAACATCGCTTTTGTGCGCTGCTCGTCTCGGGTAAGGTCAGCCACCAGCGCAAGTACCGCAGCCGCGATAGCCCCTGTCCCTTGCAGCGCTCGGCCAATGATGACACCAACCATCGAGTCCGCCATGGCTGCCATGACACTACCGATACCAAATAAGATGAGCCCTGCCGCAATCACGGGTTTTCGACCGACCTTATCCGACAAAAGACCAAAAGGGATCTGAAAGATCGCTTGTGTTAGCCCGTAGATTCCAAGCGCCAGCCCCGCCAGAAAAGCGGTGTACCCCCTTAAGCCCTCAGCATAGAGCGCAAACACCGGTAGGATCAGGAAGAGTCCCAACATCCGTAGACCAAAAATGGTGGCCAGGCCGCTAAGCGCGCGCCGTTCGACGGAGTTCAGGGGCTGGGATTTAAATCGCACGCTCTGGAAATGTATGACTAACGGGCTGTGATGCTCTGTTTTTTATTGATTCAGAATAGGCTTTGCTTGAGGGATCAAAGGCATCGTATAGTAACAGGTTGGCCAAAAGTCAGAAACAGCATGGACACAATCCGAATCCGCGGTGCTCGAACACACAATCTACAGAATATCGATGTTGACCTGCCGCGGGATCAGCTGACGGTAATTACCGGCCTGTCAGGTTCCGGCAAATCCTCATTAGCCTTCGACACCCTGTATGCCGAGGGTCAGCGACGCTATGTAGAGTCTTTATCCGCCTATGCGCGTCAATTCCTTTCACTTATGGAAAAACCTGATGTCGACTCCATTGACGGTCTCTCACCTGCCATCTCAATTGAACAGAAGTCGACATCCCACAACCCACGATCCACTGTCGGCACCGTCACCGAGATTTACGATTACTTGCGCTTACTGTATGCCCGCGTGGGAGAACCACGCTGCCCAGAACATGACGTTACCCTGGAAGCACAAACCGTGAGCCAAATGGTCGATCATGTGATGGCCTATCCCGAGGACACGCGCGTTATGCTGCTCGCACCTTTGATTCAAGACCGCAAAGGCGAGCATGAACACGTCCTCGAGGGACTGCGGGTGCAGGGATACATCCGTGCCCGTATCGATGGTAGGGTGATGAATCTGGATGAGGTACCGAAATTAAAGCGGTATTACAAACACACGATTGAAGCGGTTGTTGATCGCCTCGTTGTTCGACCGGGCCAGGAACAACGGTTAGCAGAATCTTTCGAAACTGCCTTGAACCTCGCCAATGGACTGGCAATAGTTTGCACCATACCTGACGACGAACGGGAATCACAGGAACAAATATTCTCGGCGCGCTACGCGTGCTCATACTGCGGCTATAGTATCTCAGAACTAGAGCCCCGTTTGTTTTCCTTTAACAACCCAGCCGGTGCTTGCCCGGTCTGTGATGGATTAGGGGTCAAAGAATTCTTCGATCCTAATCGAGTTGTCAAGGATAAGACTTTGAGCCTGCCTGGCGGTGCCATAAGAGGCTGGGATCGCCGCAATGACTTTTACTTTCAAATGTTGGAGTCGCTAGCTAGGCACTACAAGTTTAAACTTGATCAACCATTTGAAAAGCTACCCAAGCGGGTCCGCGATGTTATTCTCTACGGTAGTGGCAACGAATCCATCACTTTTACCTATGCGAATGATCGTGGCCTCAAGTATCGCCGCAAACACCCGTTTGAGGGCGTCATTCCAAACATGGAACGGCGCTATCAAGACACCGAGTCGCTTTCGGTACGGGAGGAGATCGCCAAACACATAAGTCAACAACCGTGCGAAGGGTGTGGTGGTAGTCGTCTCCGTATTGAGGCCCGTAATGTATTCATCGACAACAAACCGCTACATGATGTAACGCAGATGCCGGTCGGTGCCGCGTGTAATTTTTTCGCTAGCCTAAAACTAGAAGGCAAGCGTGCAGAGATCTCTGCAAAAATCATCAAGGAAGTACAGAATCGTCTCGGATTTCTAGTCGATGTCGGGCTTGACTATATCAATCTGTCACGCTCGGCTGAAACTCTTGCTGGTGGCGAGGCACAACGCATTCGACTCGCCTCCCAGATTGGCGCAGGACTCGTTGGGGTGATGTATGTGTTGGACGAACCTTCGATTGGGTTACACCAGCGGGACAATGCCAGGCTCCTAAAGACATTGCATAGCCTGAGGGACTTAGGTAACACCGTTATCGTCGTTGAACACGACGAGGAGGCGATTCGAGCCGCCGATTTCATTCTCGATATAGGCCCAGGCGCGGGTGTTCACGGTGGCCATATCGTAGCCCAAGGTACACCAGAGGATCTCATCAGAACCACTGGCTCAATCACTGGACAGTACCTTAGTCGCCAACAGGAGATTGAAATCCCCGTTTCTCGAACACCCCCCGATCCAGACTCCCAGCTCATTGTGCGCCAGGCGCGCGGCAACAATCTAAAGGCAATCGATATAGCGATACCGGTCGGCCTATTCACATGTGTAACCGGCGTCTCTGGTTCTGGAAAATCAACCCTGATCAATGACACGCTATACGCATTTACTGCCAGGTACCTCTATGGCAGCAATGTCGAACCTTTGCCCTGTGAAGGTATCGAAGGGCTGGAGCAGGTCGACAAAGTCGTAGACATAAACCAGAGCCCGATCGGGCGCACACCGCGTTCCAATCCTGCAACCTACACCGGTCTCTTTACCCCCATACGCGAGCTTTTTTCGGCAACTCCCGAGTCACGGGCACGCGGTTACAGCCCTGGGCGTTTCTCGTTTAACGTGCGCGGCGGCCGTTGCCAAGCCTGCCAAGGTGATGGTTTGATCAAAGTAGAGATGCATTTTCTGCCCGATATCTACGTGTCTTGCGATGTGTGTAAGGGCAAGCGCTACAACCGGGAGACACTGGAAGTGCGCTACAAGGGCAAGAACATCCAAGAAATACTGAACATGACTGTCGAAGAGGCGACTGAGTTCTTTGATGCGATTCCGGTCGTTAAGCGAAAACTCGATACTCTCATGGATGTTGGGCTGTCTTACATCACACTTGGACAAAGCGCAACAACTTTGTCAGGTGGCGAAGCTCAGCGAATAAAGCTTGCGCGCGAGCTTTCGAAGCGCGACACAGGGCGCACCCTGTACATCTTGGATGAACCCACAACCGGCCTACACTTTCATGACATCAAACAGTTGCTCCAGGTATTGCATCGGCTACGGGATCACGGCAACACGGTAATCGTAATCGAACACAACATGGAAGTGATCAAAACATCAGACTGGATTATTGACCTAGGTCCCGAGGGCGGTGACGCCGGCGGTACGATAGTCGCGGCAGGGACGCCAGAAGAAGTAGTAACGGTCTCCAGTTCTTATACTGGGCAATACTTAGGCCCGATCCTTACCCACCGACCCAGCTTCCGACTCGAAGCGGTTTGAATAAATACTTGAATTACTCAATCTCGATTTCGGCACCGAGTTCTAAACGCAGTTCTTGATTTGCGTTTCCCTGGTTCTTGGTGATTTCCACTAGGCCGTTGGCATTTTCGTACCAAAATACCGTACCTCTCGTTGTATCGCCAAACACACGCGCATGGATAATCTTGCGGTCACCGATTCGGATAGCCGCACTTTGAGGCAATTGTGACGCCCTCGTCCCAGTGATCACGTTGCCATAATGATCGACATACAAGACTCTCGTTAGATCATCAGGCCACTTGGGCCCTTGTGGTGATGTCAGCTCTGTTGGTTCAGAATCCGGTCGCTCACCGAGCGCCAACATTGCCGCCACTGGCGCAAACAGATCACGGCCATGAAAACTCGATGATAGCCGTGGCGGCCGCCAGTTTATTGCATGACACTTGCAGGATGACGAACGGCGAGCAAGAATGCTAAAGAGGCCGTTGTCTGGGCCGACATACCATCGACCGTCCATTTCGATCATCAAAGCTTGGCGGTCCGTGCCAACACCAGGATCAACCACACACAAAAAGACGCTACCATGAGGGAAATCGCGGGTATAAGCCGGTAGTAGATAAGCCGCGGCCTGAATGTCAAAACTAGACACACTGTGGAACAGGTCGACGATGGGCACACCAGGTGCATGCTGCGCCAGTACCCCGTGCAGCTGACCAACATATGGATCTTCGAGACCAAAGTCTGTAAACAAGACGATCATGAACTACCCGCCGCTCGTCTAAATCAAAACGAAAAAGCCGGATTCGATCCGGCTTTTTCCCATAACAAGCTATTAATCCTTCGTCTTTTTCTTTGTCGTCTTCTTGGTTGTTTTCTTGGCCTTGGACTTCGTCACCTTCTTTTTAGTCGACGACGCCTTCGTCGTTGTCTTAGCCTTTACCGTCTTTGTCTGTTTTTTTGGCTTAGCCTTTACTGCCGGCTTGCTTTTGGGCTTTGATGTCTTGGCCTTAGTTTCTTCCGTCGGTATCCCTGCTGCCGTCGACGCACCCCGATCAACAAGCTGAACGAGGGCCATAGGTGCATTGTCACCGTTCCGATAGCCTGATTTCAGGATACGCAAATAACCGCCAGGACGATCCTTAAACCGTATCCCAAGATCGTTAAAGAGCTTGCCGACAACCTCTCTATCACGCAACCGCGAGAACGCGAGCCGTCGATTCGCCACGCTATCGCCCTTACTAAGAGTGATCAAGGGTTCTGCCACACGCCTCAATTCCTTAGCTTTCGGCAATGTGGTCCTTATTTGTTCGTGACGAAACAGCGACGCGGCCATGTTCCTGAACATCGCCTCCCGGTGAGCGCTGGTCCGGTGTAGTTTTCGCCCGCTCTTCTGGTGTCGCATGTTGTGAACTTCGAATCTATCAGACCGTTTCCGGTTCCGTTGTTTTTTCCTTGAGTGAAGCTGGCGGCCAATCTTCTAGCTTCATGCCGAGTGAAAGTTCGTGTTGGGCCAGCACATCCTTGATTTCAGTCAGAGATTTCTTACCCAAGTTTGGCGTTTTCAACAGCTCGAATTCCGTGCGCTGTATCAGATCACCAATGTAAAAGATGTTCTCTGCCTTCAAGCAATTGGCAGATCGAACCGTAAGCTCAAGATCGTCCACCGGTCGCAGTAGTAGTGGATCCATCTCAGGCTCTTTCTTTTTCTCCTCTTCAGTGGAAGGACTCTTGAGGTCGACGAAGATAGAGATCTGATCCTGTAGAATGTTCGCGGCACGACGTACGGCTTCCTCCGGATCGATGGATCCGTTGGTTTCGATATCCAAGATTAACTTATCTAAGTCAGTACGTTGCTCAACGCGTGCGTTCTCCACCGTATAGGAAACGCGACGGATTGGGCTATAAGAAGCATCGAGTTGCATAACACCGATTGCGCGACCTTCCTCCTCGCTGTTCCGAGTCGAAACCGGCTGGTAGCCCCTGCCACGAGTTACCTTTAGTTCCATGTCGAGCAACCCGCCTTTGGTAAGTGTAGCGATATGATGATTGGGATCTACGATTTCGATATCGTGATCTAGAGTGATATCGCTAGCGGTTACCGTGCCCGGCCCCTTTTTATTCAACGTCAGAGTGGCCTCTTCGCGGCCGTGCATACGTAATCCGAGCGACTTGAGGTTCAACAGTATCTCGATGACGTCCTCCTGAACGCCCTCAATCGTCGAGTATTCGTGCAAGACGCCGTCGATCTTCACCTCGGTGATTGCCGCACCCGGCATCGATGAAAGCAGAATTCGACGTAAAGCGTTTCCTAAAGTGTGCCCAAATCCGCGCTCGAGAGGTTCAAGAGTAATCTTGGCATGCTTCGGGCCTAACGCTTGCATATCTACAAGACGGGGTTTCAGAAACTCGGTTGCAGTACTCTGCATAGTCTGTCCTCGCTTGATGCTAATCGGTTATTTGGAGTAAAGCGCCACAACCAGACTTTCGTTGATCTCCGATGGAAGCTCACTACGGTCGGGTGGCGCCTTGAAAACACCTTTCAAGGCCTTTGGATCCATGTCGGTCCACTCTGGGAAACCGCGCTGTTCGGTTGCTTCCAATGCTGCCTTTATTCGTAACTGTTCCTGTGCCTTGGCAGCCACTGCAACAACGTCGTTGGGCTTTAACAGATAGGAAGGAATATTAACGCGCTTATCGTTAACCAAAATCGCATTGTGTCTCACAAGTTGTCTAGCCTCAGAGCGCGAAACGCCGAATCCCATTCGATAAACTACGTTCTCCAGGCGAGACTCCAACAACATCAAAAGATTCTCACCGGTTGAACCCTTGCGCCGATCAGCCTCAACATAATAGTTGGCAAACTGCCGTTCCATGATACCGTAAATTCGACGTAGCTTTTGTTTCTCGCGCAACTGACGCCCGTAATCCGAGATTCGCGATCGGCGCCGTGCATGCTGCCCAGGTGGGTAGGTACGCTTCTCAACCGGACATTTGTCGGTAAAACACTTCTCCCCCTTGAGAAACAACTTTCCGCCCTCACGCCTACAAAGACGGCATTTTGAATCTGTATAACGCGCCATTAGCTCTCCTGTGCCACTATACGCGACGCCGCTTCGCTGGGCGGCACCCATTGTGGGGAATCGGCGTTACGTCGACGATGTTACTAATCTCGAACCCCAAAGCATTAAGGGCTCGCACTGCCGATTCGCGCCCTGGGCCTGGCCCCTTAACTCTAATCTCGAGCGCGTTCACACCGAATTCCTTGGCTGCTTCTCCGGCCTTCCTGGCCGCTACCTGGGCGGCAAAAGGCGTACTCTTGCGCGAGCCCCGAAAACCCGAACCGCCAGATGTCGCCCACGTTAATACATTACCTTGCCGATCGCTAATGCTGATTATCGTGTTATTGAACGACGCATAGACATGAGCGATCGCCTCTGCCACATTTTTCCTAACGCGCTTCTTGGCTTTGCTAGCTGTCTTGGCTACGGCCATTAGGATGAACTCGCTTGTTTTCTGCTAACGGCCCGGCGCGGACCTTT